>JACQHV010000224.1 GCA_016198885.1 Gammaproteobacteria bacterium | reverse complement strand
CACAGGATGTGCAGGAGCGGCGGGTGATTGGTGATCAGAATTATTGTCGATATTTAACAATTTGCAATTTAAAAATATTAATTACTAATTACTAAAAACTCAGCACTCAGTCCTCAGTCCTCAACACTTGGTTACCTAGCCGCTGTAACAGCGTATCTATCGAGACGGGATCCGATGCTTTAACCATAACCTGATAACGTCCTTTCGGATCCGGATTCCGTTCCAATGTATATTCAGCACCGGAAAAGAGTTTTTCAAGAAAAGCATTCAGGACGGGTTGAAGTGCGGAATGTGTTTCATCCGAATTCGGCGCGATCAACCTGTCGTTGGAATATACCTGCATTGCATTGCCGGAAAACCTGATCCGGCCCTGCATTTCTTTTTCCTTTTCCAGAAGTTGACACGCCAGTAATGTTTTCCGGCAAACAGTGAAAAGCCGTTCCGGTAATGCGCCAGCCAGTTCATGTTTATTATAGTATGCAACACCACGCTGGTTTCCTGTTTCATCAATAGAATAATTACCTTCGTGTGCTATAAGCAGAATTCCCGGCCCGGCATATACGTGGCTGTAATCAGCAACATCGATCAGAATATCGTCAAGGACTTTATTTTGAATCCAGCGGTGAAATACAGGAATAAACTCAACCAAATCAATCGTGTTTCCCTGCTCGGCAAAAAATTTCATGCCGATTTTCTGCAAATCCATTTTACAGACTCCGTCAGGCGTTTGTCGCCAGTGTTTGATTGTCGGGGAGTTTTGCTGAGGCCGCGCTTTGTTGTTCTATCAACTTCAGATTGCAGGCATGAGCAGCTTCAATAAATAACTGGGTTTCTTCAACGAGATGCCGTGCATTATCCCTGGTGAAATTACGTCCCTCGTCTACATGACGCCTGAATAAATACTGGGCAAATGTGCCACCGGCATATTTATTCTGGAAAATACCGGTATCAAAAAAACGGGCCTTGAATTCCTGAACAATCTGATCCGGATCGTCCTTGACATCCCGGAACTGGGTCCGGACGAGGCCCTTCGCGGCCTGCAGCATCGCCTTGTAGGCAATTTCATCAGCCTGTTGATATTCACCTTTGTCGAAATGTAACTGTGCCTCAAAATACTCCCGCTCTGCGGCTTGCAGATCGAAATCAATCATCGATACAACTTCACCTGCACATTCTCCTGTGCTGATGTCATTCACAGTAAATTCACGCGGATCCCGCCAATCGGAATAATAGCTTCGATCAAGCGCGTATGGAGGAACAGTCGAGAGCTTGTCCACAAGTGACTTAAGTTCCTGCTTGCCAACACGCTGGATATAATCCTGAAAACGTTCTGAATTATTCCGTTCCTTCAGATATTTTTCCGTGAGTTGATCAATAAAATCCGGCACCCGCTTGGATGGAATTGCGCCTATGGTCAAACCATACGAACCAGCATTATTTTCCCACTGACCACCCAGTACAACCCTGAAATGCGGTACGGTTGTTCCACCCACTTTGCGACTGACGCCGTAAAATCCAAGATCAGCAAGATGATGCTGGCCACAGGAATTAAAACAACCACTGATCTTGATATGCAGTCCCTGGATCGCTGCATCTAAATTCAGGAATCTGGCTCCAAGTTTTTCCCGTAATTCACCAGCCAGTCCACGGGACGAGGCAATTCCCAGCTTGCATGTATCCGTACCCGGACATGCCGTTACATCAATGATGGTGCCCGCGCCGGGTTGATCCAGTCCAATGCGCTGTAATTCTTCATACAAGGCCGGTAAATCCGCTTCACTGACCCAGCGTAAAACGATATTCTGTTCAACAGTTGTACGAATGTTATCACCGACAAAACGTCTCGCTATCCCGGCCAGTTGGCGCATTTGCCAGGAAGTGAGATCACCGAGGGGCAATGTAACAGTGGCAACGGCATAACCCGTTTGTTTCTGGGGATAGGCATTGGTTTTACGCCAGACATCAAAGCCGTTTCCTGTCTCAATATGCGTCAGCGCTTTGGCCGGCTTTAGCGGGGTCTCACCATAGCTGGGAAGTTCCTTGACATAGGCAGTCCACGCATCATCATGTGGCAGTATCTTGCGTTCCTCCAATACCATTTCCCGAAATTGCCCAATGCCAAGTTTGTCAACCAGAAATTTAATACGCGCACGTCCGCGATTTCTTTTCTCACCAAGTTTGGCAAAAATTCTGGAGATGGCCTGTGCCAGAGGCAGGATTTCTTCTTCCGGTACGAATTCATCAAACAGCTTGGCTTCATAAGGAACAGCGCCGAGACCGCCGCCGACATACATCTCAAAACCACGTTTTTCTTCACCATCAATTTTCTTTATCCGCGCAATAAAACCAAGATCATGCATTGTGGTTAAACCGCACGCATTATGTTTGCAACCGGAAAACGCAACCTTGAACTTGCGTCCGAAATCCTGCACATCCGGGTGGCCTAACAGAAAATACGCGCAAGCCCTGGCATACGGTGTGACATCAAAAGTCTCCTCATGGCAGACTCCCGCAATCGGGCATGCCGTCACGTTGCGCACTGAATTCCCACACGCCTCTTTTGTCGTTATTCCCACGGCGGCAAGTCGCCGCATCAAATCCGGTGTATCGTCAATATGAACATAATGTAACTGAACATCCTGGCGGGTAGTGATATGGCAGATGGCGTCAGAATATTCCTCCGCAATATCGGCAAGTACATCCATCTGTTCCGGGTTCAATCCGCCAAAAGGAATCTTGATGCGTTGCATCCCCGGTGCGTCCCATAATGTTTCCAGACCTTTGGTCAATCCTCCCGAAGGAAATGAGAGCGTGCGTTGTTCAACGCCGTCATGCCGTTGGCCGTTGTCATAGCGTTGACCGTAGACGCCACGGCGCAGGCGAGTTTCAGCGAATAATTTGTCTTCAACCCTGCCCTGATGCTTCAGTTGCAACTGCGATTCATAGACATCGATATCACGTGCAACTGTCGCAGGTATTTTGCTGGTCAGTTGTTCTTTCCAGGATTTCATCATCTTTATCTATTACCTGTTGATTTTACTGGGTCAAAGTCTTGAAAAAGGCGCAAAAGATAGCAGCTAATACTTATTCAGAAAAGTGCTAAATATTTCTATCAATATAATATTTTGAAATTTAAATTATGACAGGCATCCAGTGAGTTTATAAAACAATATACCAATTACTTATAAATCGCATCATATCCATATATATCTGAATATCAATCACCCTCTTCTACTGGCTTATATTTGGCAATCAATTCCTGTTGTGTCCTTGGCGGGACAGGTTCGTAATGACTGAAGGCGATCGAAAATGATCCGATGCCGCCTGTGATCGATTTCAATTTGGATTGATAACTGTCCAATTCACTCAGTGGCACCTGGCCAGTAATAACGGTCATACCGCCAGCTGTGGCAGAGGTATCAGTGATTCTGCCCCGTTTGACTGACAAGTCAGCCGTAATATCACCCATACTGGCATTGGGTGTAGTAATGGAAATATCAACAATCGGTTCAAGGACTACCGGCCGGGCTGTTTTGATCGCCTTTATCACGGCCTTTTTGCCGGCAGAAACAAAGGCGACCTCTTTTGAATCAACGGTATGGTACTTGCCATCGTATACGATGACCCGGATATCCTGGAGCGGATAACCTGCAATCACGCCTTCATCCAGTGCCTGCCTGACACCCTTTTCAACAGCAGGGATAAATTGTCTCGGGATCACCCCGCCCACAACTTCATCGACAAATTCAAATCCTGCACCCCGCGCCATTGGTTCTACGCGCAGGTAGACTTCTCCGAATTGACCTGCCCCGCCTGTTTGCTTTTTATGCCGATGGTGTCCTTCGGCCTTGACAGTAATTGTCTCCCTGTAGGCAATCTTTGGTGGATGAGTTCCAACCTCAACATTGTAGCGATCCTTGAGTTTCTCCAACATGATACGCAGATGCAATTCACCCAGTCCCCGGATAACTGTTTGATTCAAACTGGCATTATGCTCAACAGCAAAACTTGGGTCCTCCGCCATCAGTTTATGCATGGCATCCGAGATCTTCTGTTCATCACCACGGCTTTTGAATTCAATGGCCAGACCGAACATGGGAGCGGGGAAATCCATGGAACGCAGATGGATATAATCCTCTTCATGCGAATCATGCAACACAGTATTAAAGTGAATTTCATCCACCTTCGCAACCGCGCAGATATCGCCGGGGATGCCGGTGTCAATTTCATGATGATCCTTACCCTGCAATTTAAACAGATGTCCCACCTTGAACGGCTTGCGGCCATCACCAATGAACAATTGACTGTCCCTGCTGATCTTGCCCTGATGTATGCGAAATACAGCCAGCTTGCCGACAAACGGATCGATGCTGATCTTGAACACATGCGCAAGTGCGTGCCTCTCTGGGTCCGGCGCGATCATGATGGGTTCAGCAGCAGTACCTTCCCCCTTGAGGAATAGCGGTGGATTACCTTCCTTCGGATTGGGCATCAGCCGCGCAAAGATCTCCAGTAATTCAGCAATGCCTGCGCCCGTTTTGGCGGAGGCAAAACAGACCGGTATCAAGTGACCTTCGCGCAAGGCCTTTTCAAAAGGATCATGTAATTGTTCCGGTCTGATCTCTTCACCC
Source organism: Gammaproteobacteria bacterium (assembly GCA_016198885.1). Taxonomy (GTDB): domain Bacteria; phylum Pseudomonadota; class Gammaproteobacteria; order Eutrophobiales; family Eutrophobiaceae; genus JAENIZ01. Next base: position 6,871 of record JACQHV010000224.1, on the reverse strand, counting down.
TGCTCCAGATATATTTCCATCAATTTCTCATCGAGTTCAATGACCTGATCGATGATCTGGGTGTGGGCTTCTGCAACTGATGAAAAATCCGTGGCACTGCCTTTGGGCTGGAAAAAACAATCTACTACTCCATTACCCTTATTCGCGGGAAGATTTATTGGCAAACACTCACTGCCGAATGTCTCCCTGATTTGGGCAAGCAGTCCGGGCAAGTCGATTTCGTTAGAATCTATTTTGTTAATGATGATCAGGCGATCCAGCCCCCTCTCGCGCGCAACCTCCATCATTCTGTGGGTGACCATTTCAATCCCGTTTTCAGCATTGATCACTACCGCACAGGTCTCTACAGCTGCCAGCACAGCCAGAGTGCGCCCGATAAAATCCGGATAGCCCGGGGTATCAACCAGATTGATATGGCCGCCCTGGTAATCCATGCTGGCGATCGCGGATTCGAGTGAATATTGATGTAATTTTTCCTGGGGGTCGAAATCACAGACAGTAGTGCCCTTTTCAACGACCCCCATACTGTTGATGGCACCTGCCTTAAGCAGCAGGGCCTCAGCGAGGGTGGTCTTGCCCGCCCCGCCGTGACCTGTCAGGACAATATTGCGGATATCTTCTGTAGTATAAGCTGCCATCTTTCCCCCTAATTATTGTTATAACCTTCCATCTTGTTCAATAAGGGCGATTCTCCACCCCACTACTATTAGAATAGTGAACTGTAAGTGTTGAGGAAAGTTCGGGGGGTGATCAGCCGTAGCAATGGCGGGCCAGTAATGTCCTGCCTTTACGGGTGAGATAGCCTTCAGTGTCTATAAATCCGAGTTTTTGCGCCATCGAATATAAATGGGAATATATATGGCCGGTATGATTCTTCGGCAGGTATACCAGTCCATCGCCATAGCGGCACTGAAGCAGGGCCGCGATCTGATGTTCCTGGCTATCTATCCCATTTAATATCAATGTCGTACTTACCATGCTCTCCAGAGAAAATAACGGATCGTTGTTTTTCACAGCGATCCGTATATGAACAAATACAATATAATCAGTAAATTATCCTTATAATTTTATATAGATTATCTGATGTTAAATGTAAAATAATTTGGTGATTATCCCCTTGACATATGTAATAGCATAGGCTATTATTACTATCATGGAGGATATGAAAATGACCAAGCCTATGAATATTATAGAGTTTTTCAAAGCGTTTCCAAGCGATGATTACTGTCTGGATCACCTGATGGCAGTACGCTACGGGAATCCCCTTGATTGCCAGAAGTGCGGCAAGCATGGCAAGTTCTCTAAAATTAGAAAACAGCCTGCTTATCAGTGTGCGTGGTGCGGTCATCATATCCACCCGATGGCGGGAACACCCTTCGAGAGTTCGCGTACTTCCCTGCAAAAGTGGTTCTATGCGATCTACCTGTTTACTACCAGTCGGCACGGCGTCCCTGCGAAGGAATTGCAGCGGCAACTGTCTGTCACCTACAAAACAGCGTGGCGCATGGGACATGAAATCCGCAAATACATGGCGGTAGTTGATGGCGATACCGGACTTTCTGGCCATGTGGAAGTGGATGAAGCCTATATTGGTGGACGTGACAGGATAGCCGGTCGTCCCGGCAAGCGCTCCAAAAAAACCGCGGTGCTTGGTATGATTCAACGTGGCGGCGATGTCATAACAAAAGTGATTCCCAATACCAAAAACAAAACCTTGCTTCCATTGGTTTATGGAAATGTTAAGCAAGGAACAACTATCAGCACCGATGAAATGGCGGCCTACAAGAGCTTGCCGAGATTTGGATACCAGCATGGTTATGTCATGCACAGTATTGATCAGTGGAAAAAGGGTATTCATCACACCAATTCCATTGAAGGATTCTGGTCACGCTTGAAAAACTCGATCAAGGGAACACACATACATGTCAGCCGTAAGCATTTGCCTAAGTATTTAGGTGAATTTGAATATCGGTACAACATGCGGTCTAACCCTTCTTTGATGCTCGACCGGCTTTTGAAGGCTTTTTAGCCATGGCATTGAACAGGCGATCAAATAAGTTCTTATCGCCTGTTGATGGATGTGCTTTTGCAAACTCTTTCAGTTTGCCCTTTTTAAGTGCTTCTTCGAGACTTAAATATTTTCCTATGGCCATTTATTACTCGATAGTAATTTTGATAACTGATGATTGAAGACCATGATATTGTATTTTCACATGTTCTTTTGTTTTTTCTGACACGTATAAAATATAACCACTTTGTTGTGGTTTTACATCAACGATTAGTTCATCAGTCTTAAATGGTTCTACGAAATTAAAAATTAATTCTTGTTCTCCTAGGTCTGTAACTGAACTAATGTTGTTAGAATCAATAACTTGATATTCTTTTCCTTCTAATTTTAATTTTACAAATGTTGAAAGATTTGTTTTTTTATCTTTTACTAATTCATTGATATTCTTTGGCGGCGGCTCACTTTTTTCCCATAACTCGTTAAATATGCGATAATATTCATCGACAATATCTTCAAAGTCCTTTTTATAAAGAGTCATGCTTGGTCTTATATCGTGATAGGAATAAGGAAGAACTTGCTCAATATGCACCCATCCACCCATCTTTTCTGGATCGCCAATGCGTATTGAATATTGAATAAATTGTTCGCACCATCTCACCTCTGCATTATAAGGCGTTCCTTGCATTTTCTGGGTCGCTTTTAAAATCCATTGATTGACAGTTCCCGGTTCTTCATTTATTGATATAGCATAATATTTTACTGAATCTGTATCTGGTTTTGGGAAAATTATTTTGCGTATTCTTCTTAGATATTCATCTGGCACTTTATGCGCTAAAAACTTACGACCAGTGGATAGTATTTGATATTCATTAGTTGCTTTTGGTATACCTTTATCAAGCGGATGTGTTTGTTCTAATATTATCCTTTTTGGAAAAAACTCTAATCCCCTTGCTTCATTATCTGATGATCTTTTTTGTCTGCGTGATATACCAATCCTTTGAATGAGAAAAACAAAAAATGATAAGAGACCAATGCCTACCAAAAAAGCAATTCCAGGCTGCTCTGTGGCAAGGTAATGCCACACAGTTATTGCCCCCGCCACAAAAGCAAATGATATAAACCATCCCCAGATATGCTCAACAATGATCTGGGCAAACATATTGCCGAAAAAGTCTTTAATTGATTCCATATCCATCCCCCGATCCTACTCCTTTGCCTAGGAATAGAGCGTACTACAGCTTGACTCTTACAGGAGTCAATGGGATAATCACCAATAAAATTAAATTATATTATAGATTTTTGTATGTCACGGAAACTATAGCAATCCTTACTACCCGTCGGCAAAATAACGTCCATGACTACGTTTAATCCGGAATGCCGGTTATGTCCCCGCCTGGCAGCACATCTTGCCGAGGTACAGCGTGATTACCCTGAATATCATGCGCGACCCGTCGCACCTTTTGGAGACAAAAAACCCGGATTAATCATTGTTGGACTCGCACCAGGCATGCATGGTGCCAATGCGACGGGCAGGCCTTTTACCGGGGACTATGCCGGAATTTTGCTTTTTCAGACCCTGTATCAATTTGGGTTTGCAAATCAGGGAAAATCTATACATCTCAAGGATAACCTTCATCTAAAAAACTGCCGTATTACCAATGCTGTAAAATGCCATCCACCTGATAACAAGCCCACCAGCCAGGAAATAACAACCTGTAACCGTTATCTGAAGTCAGAACTTGCAGATCTTGTATCAGGGACTGTTATCCTGGCACTTGGACGTATTGCACATAAGGCAACAATAATGGCATTGGGATTAAAGCAACGGGATTATCCATTTATGCATGGACATTTATTTACACTGGATGGAGGCCACTGGCTTCTGGATTCTTATCATTGCAGCCGCTACAACACACAAACAGGTCGGTTAACGGAAAATATGTTCCTTGATGTATTTTCCAAGATAGTTGAAATATTAAATATATCTAATTGATTTTTTATATGTCTGATTTCGTGAATTTTGATCACAGACAATTTTTGAAAACCTTGACGAAAAAACCCGGGGTTTACAGGATGATGGATGAGACCGGGGCGGTAATCTATGTTGGCAAGGCGCGCAATCTGAAAAAGCGGGTTTCAAATTACTTTACAACAGGAATACAACAATCCCTGAAAACATACTCTATGATTCAGCAAGTCAGGGATATCGAGGTGACGGTAACACACACTGAAAATGAGGCTCTGATCCTGGAAAATAATCTGATTAAAGAATTAAAGCCCCGGTATAACGTCTGGTTTCGTGACGATAAAAGTTATCCTTATATTTACCTTTCTTCAGAGCACGAATTCCCGCGTCTGAGTTACTACCGTGGTGCCCGGCACGGAAAAGGACGATATTTCGGTCCTTACCCCAGTGCTGGAGCTGTAAAACAAACCCTCAACCTCATTCAGAAACTGTTCCAGATCAGGTCATGTGAAGACAGTTTTTTTGCAAATCGCAGCCGTCCCTGCCTGCAGTATCAGATTAAACGATGTACGGCGCCCTGTGTTGGATTGATTGATAATCAGAATTATCTGGCAGACGTGAAACATGCCGTGATGTTTCTGGAAGGAAAAAACGAACAGGTGATTGACTCATTACTTGAACCCATGCAACAGGCATCTGATGCACTGGAATATGAGCGTGCCGCTCATTATCGGGATCAGATCAGTAACTTGCGCAAGGTGCAGGAACATCAATATATCAGCGCTCAAAGCGGCGATATTGATATTATTGCCTGCCGTCATGAAGGGGAAATCTGCTGTGTACAAGTTTTTTTCATTCGTGGCGGATTAAATCTGGGTAGTAAATCCTATTTTCCGAAATTTCCCAAAGATGAAGGAGAAGCAGAAATCATCAATGCATTTCTTCCACAGTTTTATCTTGACAAACATTCGGACAGAAAGATTCCACAGGAGATCCTTGTCAGCCAGAAACCAAAAGAAATTGACTTGCTGCAATCTGTATTAAGCAAACAGTCCGGGAAAAAAGTCAATATTAAATATCATCTACGCGGTGATCGGGCGAAATGGCTCAAGATGGCATTGGAAAATGCTGATATCGTATTACATCAGCGACTCGCCAGCAGGGAAAGTCTGCAATACCGATTACAGAATTTACAAAAAATCCTGAATATTGATGATGCACTGGAGAGGATTGAATGTTTTGACGTCAGCCATACACATGGTGAAGCGACTGTTGCGTCATGTGTTGTATTCGGAAAAGAGGGGTCCATCAAACCGGATTATCGCAAGTTCAATATTAAAGATATCAAACATGGCGATGACTATGCCGCCATACGCCAGGTGATTCAACGCCGTTATACACGCATGAAAAAAGACGAAGGTAAACTCCCTGATCTTATTCTTATTGATGGTGGCAAAGGTCAGGTTTCCATGGCAAAAGAGATACTTGAAGAATTACAATTAACTGAAATAGCCCTGGTCGGTGTTGCTAAAGGACCCACACGTAAACCTGGTATGGAAAATCTGATTATTGCACAGGAAAACAAAACAATCAGACTGTCACCAGAATCATCAGCTTTGCATCTAATACAAGAAATCAGGGATGAAGCACATCGTTTTGCAATCACAGGTCACCGGCAACGGCGTAAAAATGCCAGGAAGCGATCAATGCTGGAAGATATTGAAGGTGTGGGAAATAAACGACGGTATAATCTGATCAGACATTTTGGCGGTATTCAGGGCATTGCCAGAGCGGGAGTGGAAGATCTTGCAATGGTACCGGGTATCAATAAAAATCTTGCACAAAAAATCTATAACATATTTCACGAAAACAGATGAATATACCCAACACATTATCGTTGATCAGGATTTTCCTGATCCCCGTTTTTATTGTTGTTTTTTACCTGCCTGTCTCATGGAATCATCTTGCAGCGACTATAATATTTACTCTTGCTGCAATCACGGATCTGATGGATGGATATCTCGCCAGACGCCTGGGCCAGATCTCAACTCTTGGAGAATTTCTGGACCCTGTTGCGGATAAACTGATGGTGGCGGTAGTTCTTGTTCTTCTCGTACAGGAACATCCTACAATCTGGCTTGCATTACCGGCTGCTGTCATTATCGGAAGGGAGATAACAGTGTCTGGTTTGCGAGAGTGGATGGCAGAATTAGGGGCCAGACGCAAGGTTGCAGTTTCGCTTTATGGCAAGATCAAGACAGTGGCGCAGATGATTGCATTGATTTTACTGATCTACCGGGATTCAATTTTTAATATCCCGATCTATAAAACTGGCATGGTGCTCCTTTATATCGCATCACTATTGACCTTATGGTCAATGTGTCACTATCTATACACGGCCTGGCCGAAACTGACCGATAAGAAAAATACCGGCTCCTGATCATTTATTGACAGTAAATCGTCTCAAGCTACAATATGCCTTCGCATTAGATTGCCTCTTCCTCTGGGAGAGGCCAAATGTACGCGGGAATAGCTCAGTCGGGTGAGTCCGAATAAGAAAAAAGTCCAGTGGACTTTTTTCCGGACAAACGCCGAGCCAGCGGAAGGCGAGGCCGGTGTTAAGTGATCTTGTTGTTACGGCATGGATGCCATGTATAAAATTCATTATAAGCGGGAATAGCTCAGTTGGGCGAAGCGGAAAAGGAAAAGGTCCAGTGAACCTTTTCCCCGCTGAGCGGGCGAACAGGGAAGTGCGCACCGGTGCAAAGGCATAAATTCAATGTTTCGGCAGGGATGCCATGAAAGAATTTTAATACATGCGGGAATAGCTCAGTTGGTAGAGCACAACCTTGCCAAGGTTGGGGTCGCGAGTTCGAGTCTCGTTTCCCGCTCCAAAT
>JACQHV010000233.1 GCA_016198885.1 Gammaproteobacteria bacterium | reverse complement strand
TTTTTATTTTGGGTAAATGAAATTATGGTCTGTCCTATAATTACTTGTTCCCACATAAATCTCAATAATCTGGTAATTCCCAGAACAAATCAGGATAATTACGTTCATCTTGTTTAACTCTGCTCTGCCGACATCATCATGAAACATCTGTCTGTTGCCGGAATGATCCTCGGGCTGATGTTATTTGCCCTGCTCCTGATCTGGCAGGGATTGTGGGAGATCATTCAATTATTAATCAAATCGGGCTGGGCGTTGTTGTGGCTGCCGCTGGTGTGGTTACCCATATTGGTCCCCGCCTCAGAATCCTGGCGCCTGCTGTTTGATAAATCGCACAAACCACCTTTCCTCACTGCGCTCACCGCCCTCTGGATGGGCCGGGCCGTGAATAATCTCCTGCCTGTCGCAACCATCGGCGGCGAAATTATCAAGGCAAGGTTGCTTATTCTCTGGGGCATTCAGGCGGCGGATGGCTGCGCCTCGGTGCTGGTGGATAAGACCGTGCAGGTCATCGCCTTGATCATTTGGGGACTGATAGGCATCACGTTGTTAATAGTCGTGTCCCAGGATGACAGCCTGGCATACTCGGCGCTGGCCGGATTTATGCTGCTTGTGCTCGGCGTAATCGGATTTTTTCTGGTGCAACGGGCCGGCCTGTTCAATCTGCTGGCAACACTCGGCAAAAAACTCATCCATCCGGACGACTGGGAGGGTGTTGCGATCAATGCCCGTGTATTTGACCAGACGGTCAACAACCTCTACCGCGACAAGGCCAACTTTTTTCACTCCTGTGCCCTGAAAACCGTGAGTCTCATCCTGCAGACATTCGAGGTGTGGCTTGCGTGTTACCTGCTGGGATATCCCGTTACCCTGATGGAAGCGGTATTGTTGAAAAGTCTGACCGCGACATTGACTGATGTCGCCTTCATGATACCGAACGGCTATGGCATACAGGAAGGTGCTTTTATCGTTGTGGGCGCCATGCTGGGGATGACACCCGATGTCGCACTGGCCGTGTCACTGGCGATACGCATCCGTGAACTTATCATCGACCTTCCCGGATTGCTCTACTGGCAATTTCTGGAAGGGAGACTTTGGCTGAAAAAACGCGCTTCCGGGTAAACAGTGACTATTGTCTGTTGCACTGATTTGCAATAATGACACCATGAACAAGCCACCTGATCACGCGGATGAGGTTTATCAGGAGCATATCCTGCAGGGTGTTTCACGCACCTTTGCCCTGACTATCCCCCAACTTCCGGAAGGATTGCGTAAAGTCATCAGCAACGCTTATCTTTTATGCCGTATTGCGGATACGGTGGAAGATGACAGCGCTCTGACCAGAGAACAGACGCGAAAACTGTCTGATTTTTTCAGCGAGGTTGTCACCGGAAGAGCTTCAGCCGAGAAATTTTCCAATGAACTCTATCCTTTGCTCTCCGCTCACACCAGTCCGGCTGAACATGACCTGATTAAAAATGTACCAGCGGTTTTACGCATCACTCATAGTTTTAATACCAACCAGCGCCAGGCGCTGGATCGTTGTATCCGTATCATGGCAAAAGGCATGGCTGACTATCAGGACACTGAAACACTGGAAGGCTTAAAAGACCTGCAAGCCATGGATGAATATTGTTATCACGTCGCCGGTGTCGTCGGCGAAATGTTGACAGAATTATTCTGTGATTATTCTCAGGAGATCAATGCCCATAAAGATAAAATGATGCAGCTTGCTGTGTCCTTTGGCCAGGGCCTGCAGATGACAAATATTCTCAAGGATATCTGGGAAGACAGAAAACGTGGCGCCTGCTGGCTACCAAGGGATATTTTCCTGAACGAGGGATTTAATCTGATTGATCTGCAACCAGGTTGCCGGGATAAGCGTTTTCATCGGGGGCTTGGACAGTTGATCGGTGTGGCAATTAATCACCTCAAGGATGCCTTAAGCTACACTCTCATCATACCACCCCGGGAAACGGGGATCCGGCGCTTCTGCCTTTGGGCCCTGGGCATGGCAGTGCTGACACTCAACAAGCTTAACAACTATCGTGATTTCAGCAGCGGAACCCAGGTCAAGATTTCGCGTCGGAGTGTAAGGGCAACGGTGCTGATCACCAGTCTGTTTGCACGTCATGACAGGCTTTTAAAACTGCTCTTCGACCTGACATCAAGGAATTTGCCCGTAACTGCTATTCGTGAGAAACTAGATAACGCTAGTTGCAACGCAGTATAAGGGTAATAATCAATAAATCGGGGAGGAAGCTTAGTGACTTTCATGCGTTATCAACTGGACTTACCCAACCTATTCACCCAAGTTTCAGCTTTCCTGAAACCTCTTCTCACAAAGATATAAAACATAATGTCGCCGGTAAAACCCAGATATAAACTGACTGAAGCAGATGGTAGCACTGCACTGATCGACATCATCAGCAGATTGATACCACTCAGTCTGGATGATGCCATTCATGCCGCACGGAATTCCCTGGTAAAGCAGCAACAGCCCGATGGGCATTGGGTCTATGAACTGGAAGCAGATTGCACAATACCTGCCGAATATATCCTCATGTGTCATTTCGTCGGGGATATTGATGAGCAACTGGAGCAGAAGATTGCGATCTATTTGCGTGAACACCAGGATGAACACGATGGTTGGTCACTCTATCTTGGCGGCGTTTTTGACCTGAGCTGTACAGTCAAGGCGTATTATGCACTGAAGCTCGTAGGTGATGATCCGAATGCTGATCACATGATACGGGCAAGGAATGCGATTCTCACACACGGTGGCGCAGCAAATTGTAACGTATTCACACGCATCACGCTGGCGCTGTTTGGCCAGGTCCCGTGGCGCGCGACACCATTTATACCAGCAGAAGTTATTTTATTACCAAAATGGTTTCCATTTCATATCAGCAAGGTGTCTTACTGGTCGCGCACTGTCATGGTGCCGCTATTTGTACTTTGTACCTTGAAACCAACTGCTGCAAATCCCCGTGGAGTGGATATCCGTGAACTGTTTATCATTCCGCCAGAAGACGAGCAGCATTATTTTCGTGTGATTACGCCATTAAGCAGAGCTTTTCTGATCCTTGATCATATTGGCCGTATTATCGAGAAACTGGTTCCGGCGTTCATTCGTAATATCTCAATTCGCAAGTGTGAACAGTGGTTTTTAAATCGCATGAACGAAGATCATGGAATTGGTGGCATTTTCCCTGCGATGGTCAACGTCTATGAATCACTGGTAGTGTTAGGGTACGCGAAAGATCATCCAATATGCATACAAGCGAGAAAGGCTATAGACAACCTGATTGTGAACAGGGGAAATTCTATATATTGTCAGCCTTGTGTCTCCCCTGTGTGGGATACAGCACTTGCCTGCCAGGCCCTTATCGATGTCGAACCGGGTAATTCTGCTGAAACAAAAAGAGGTCTGGATTGGCTACGCGACAGGCAACTTGGTGAAGAACCGGGTGATTGGCGTAGCGTTCGCCCGCAATTGCAGGGGGGCGGCTGGGCTTTTCAATACAGTAATTATCATTATCCCGATCTGGATGATACTTCAATGGTTGCCTGGGCCATGCACCGGGCAGATAAAGATGAATATGCTAACGCTATTGCGCATGCTGCAGAGTGGACTGCCGGTATGCAATCACATAACGGCGGTTTTGGTTCCTTTGAAGTCGATAACACCCAGTATTACTTGAATGCCATCCCGTTTGCTGATCACGGCGCATTATTGGATCCACCTACTGCAGATGTGACGGCGCGGTGTATCGCCCTGTTGGTCCTCGTCAACAAGGAAAAATACGCGCATAACATCAAGACAGCAATTAAATACATCATGGAAGACCAGGAGGAAGATGGTTCATGGTACGGTCGCTGGGGCACAAATTACATTTATGGAACATGGTCGGTGCTGACTGCCCTGGAAGTGGCAGGTGAAGATTCACAACAGGATTACATCCGTCGGGCCGCCACCTGGCTTAAGAGCATACAGAATGAAGATGGCGGCTGGGGTGAAAGCAATGACAGTTATTACCCGCCAAAACACAGACGGCCATTTATGAGTACGCCATTCCAGACCGCATGGGCGTTGCTTGCTTTGTTTTCGGCAGGCGAAGTCAAATCAGATGCTGTGCGTCACGGTATTGATTATCTGCTCAAGCAACAGAAATTGGATGGCCTGTGGCATGATGAATGCTATACAGCACCTGGCTTTCCGCGCGTGTTCTATCTCAAGTATCACGGCTACACTAAATATTTTCCGCTGTGGGCACTGGCCCGTTATCGCAATCTGAAACACCGGGTCTGAGCGTTGGGCTGATTACTGCGCTCCCGGCAGAGTTCAGATGTTTGACAAACCAGGTGATTGGTCTTAACACCCCCGTCCGAATAAATCATCAGCTCGTATGTCTGATCTGTGGTATTGGAGCCGAACGTGCATATCAGGCCGCGCAAAGTTTGCTTGCACTGGATATCAAGGCATTGATCAGCTGGGGGACGGCAGGCGCCCTGATTGATGAACTTCGATCGGGCGATTTGTTTATCCCGGATAAAATTTACTCGGCAAGCGGCAACACTTATACACCAGAC
>JACQHV010000221.1 GCA_016198885.1 Gammaproteobacteria bacterium | reverse complement strand
GATAAATTAAGAAAAGAGATATTATCTGCTCGAAGTCAAGCATTTATAGTTTTAATACAAAACCTTATATCAATGGCCTTTGCATTTGTAGGTGGGGTCATTTGTATAGGTAGATACAGATTTCATGACTTGGTATTATAATTTTCATTATTGCACTCCATTAAATAATTTATCCGTTACGATTGCCACACAATCCTGCATATTTGGGAGAATATGACTGTATGTGTCCAGGGTGAGGGCAATCGTGGAGTGTCCTAGACGCTCACTGACAATCTTGGGGTGAATATTTTGTTCTAAGAGGTGTGTTGCGTGAGTGTGTCTCAGGTCATGGAATGTCACATGCTTGAATCCATGCTTTTTAACAAACCGTCGATACTCAGAAGTGAGTTGATCGGGTGTGTAGAGCCCGATGGGTGAATCAAAAACCAGACCATCAGCACTCAGCCTTTTTCCGGTCTGCAGGAATATTTTTGCCTGTTCAATTCTGTGCTGGCTAAAGCCATCAATAGTGATCATCGGGAGCGAGATCATACGCTGACTCTTAGAGGTTTTCGGTTCCTTGAATTGAATCCCATGCGCCTTAGTCTGTTCTGCCGATTGACGAATAGATAAACGGCCCTTATCAAGATCAATATCCTTCCAGCGAAGGCCGATGATCTCACTCCGGCGCATCCCGGTAGTGACTGCGATCAATATGGGAAGATAAGTTCGTGATCCCTTTGCCCGAACCAGCAGAGATAATGTTTCCTCAGTCGTAAACGTGAGGCGTTCAGTTTTAGCCGGTCTGGGCGGATCAACAGCGTCACAAGGATTATGTCCACGAACGCGCCACCTGATCGCTTGGTGCATTGCCTCTCTGAATACTCGATGCACATGCAGAACAGATCGCTTTGACAACCCACCCTTTCCATCCTTTCTTCCGGATTCCAGCAAGCGAGAGTAGAGATCGCTTATGTGTGCGGGCTGAAGTTTGTTCAGGGAGAGATGTCCGATATAGGGATTGATATGATGTTTGCATATCTCGGCGTATCGCTCCCATGTTTTCCGGGCCACATTACCCCTGATTACGTTTAACCACTTGTCAAGAAATTCGGCTACTGATATTTTGCTCGGTTCGATATACGCACCCGTGTTCAGTTCGTGGATGACTTCCACTAGTTTTTTCTCTGCCTCGTTCTTTGTACGGAATCCTGAGTACCACTTTTGATCTCGTTTACCGTTTAGATCGTGCCCGAGATCGATAATAAAGCACCACTTTTTGCCGCGTTTTCTAATATGACCTTTCATGACTTTTACCTCGGTTGACTTTTCTGTTCTCATATGCACGCTGTCTACATTTTCTCATGCAGTGAGTTTGATCGGGGCGTTTAGGGATGAACCATGTGTTACATATACATCGAATCGGCTCCTTTTGTCCGTTAATCACTCTTGCAAACTGCAACCAAATCGCACCAAGCAGGCTGTTTGGTTCTATGCGCAATTTAGATTCCTGAAAGTCAGGGGAGAGAATTATTCGTGCTGATGTTTCTGATGATAGTTGCTGGTTGACTATTGTCTGTAGATATATCTTTGCTGGCGCTAATACATCACCATGTGGAATTAAGCTAAACAAATATGAATGATGCTCGACGCCCGGAGGGCGCGATGCAATCAGTTGTTCGTAAATTGGAATAGTTTCTGTTTTTTTTAACTTTTTTAGGTTACGTTTGATATTTAGCTTTGATTTATATTTGATACACGAATCACCCCAGGCGATCAGGTCGGATAGTCCCTTAATATTATTATTTCGTATCATGTCATGCAAAAGAACGGCTTCTTTTAATCTGATTATTTGCATCTTCCATTTATTGAATGATTCACCAATATAACGGGACCGTTTCTCTTTCATGATAATCATTTCCCTGAGATTCCCGCCGAGCAGACCATACTTGTTTGCAAAATCCATTATTTGTTTTTGATCAGTTGTTAATACAGCGAAGTCCTTATAAAGGCCGGGGTATTCGGATAATGGCATATATCGTCGATGGCCGCCCGGTTCTGGTGCCAAGTAAAATTCCTGTTTCCCAAGTTCGCCCGTTTTTAAATCGATGGACAATCCATTGATCCATTTGTGCCGATTTTTTGGTACATGCCAATTAAAATATATGAGATCGGAAGTCATGTTATGCCCCGGTTTCTCTGACGCCTTTCTGACACATTTTCACAAAAATCACTTATTTCCTGTAAATCTTTGGCATGGCGCACTATGATAAATAATCGTCATAAACTGACGTATTTATAAAATACTCGTCATTATAGAGAGGTATTAAAAATGAAGTCAAGCGAACAATTGACTGTTAGTGTGAATGCTTTGGCCAAAGCCCTAGGTATCAGCCGTGGGCTTGCATACGAGGCAGTGAAATCAGGCGAGATCCCAGCCATTCGTATAGGCAAACGCTGGTTGATTCCAAAAGCAGCACTTGAAGCAAAGCTGTCAACGGTCGTTGGTGGTCCAAAACAACCGTCAGAATCAGTTAAAACACCCGTTTAACGGGTTAAACGCTGATATGTATACAGTCATCTGCCTTCACTGCGGCGAGAGCTTCACGGCGCGAAAACCACATGCGAAGTTTTGTCCTGATAAGCCCTGCAAAAATCTATATCACCGATCTCGACCTCAACCTGAACAACTCAATGATCTTTTCTCAAAGATCGTTCAGGTATTCGACGATACTGGCATGAGCAGTGAGGTCATGATCGAAAGAATTGTTAGCCGTAAAAACAAAACCCCGGACACTTCGACAATGCCGGGGGCTGAATTAGAAACCGAAAAACTTAATAGCGCGGATAATATTAGCACACAATTACAAGCCGCGCCAATTTCAGTTGGTAGCGGTCATGACAAATAAGATCAGGATGGGCGGGAAAACCTTCGAGGAAACACCAACAGGAAATCACCTTGCCAAATGTACGAAGGTCGATCTGAACTGGACATTCATGAACAACGAAAAGGCGTGCCTGTATTTCACAGTCATAGAGGGACCGCATACAGGATCACGGGCGCGCGCATTTCTCCCGAAACGATCAAAAGAGCTCGCAAAGGAAACAGGATCCGAGTTTGGCCCGAACTCAAAGTTTTTCAGCCTCATTAAAAAATTATTTCCGGAACACACCGGAAATGGCAATGAGATCGTTGAAATTGATCCAGTGGAGTTGTTCCTCGGCAAAATTTTTGAAATCGAAGTTGAACAACGTGCCGGTAAAAACGACGAAAGCAAATCTACTGCGATCGTAATCGACATTAATCACCCCCAGGTAGGGTGGTAATACTGGTATGGGTGGTAAGGTGGGATAAGGTATACAGGGAAAAGGTATATAGGATCAAGTATAAGGTATTGGAGATAGGTATAGGTAATAGTATGAATAATCTCAATCAACACTTAAATAAACTGCAAAATGAGCAAGCGTGAAACCTGTTCAAGATCATTTCTGAGAACCTGAAAGAGGCGGAGGCGCTTCTCGGTTTTGCGAAGGGACAGGGAATGAAGACAAAGAGAGACGCTGGCTCTATCCATCGGAATGTCATTACCGTAATGACATTCTCTGTTGTCCATACCGCGGTTGCTGGAGACTTTTGGGGCTTACCACGGATGGCAAGGGGATAGGGGGTAAGCAAAACTCTACAACGCCATCATAAACAGCGTCAGGTTAATTGCGTATATGTACCCGCGAAATTAGATCAGGGGGGTATAGCAAAAAAATGAGAGGACGCAAACTCGGTGAAGCCTGTTGTTAAACACTTATCTCGCAGCTGAGTCTCGCTTTGTTGCATCTCGCCGTACATCGGAAGACACAAATGGATTTTCGCTATTTTGCGCATTAGCTAGCAGCCGGTTGAGCGTATCGATGGCCACGCCGCTTTTCAGCGCAGCCATTATTCCCAGTGCTTCCAGATAATTCTCCACCATATCCGGCTGGTTTCTTGCCCACGGCAGCGTTGCCAGATCATTTTTCATGATGTTGGTGTTTCCCCGCACGGCAATTACGGGAATCCCCTGTTCCAGAGCAGCAAGTGTCGGCAGGCCAATACATCCATCCGGGATCACCAAGCAGGAAACGGCCGCTGCCTTGTAATTGCGGCACGAGATCCCGTAGAGCACCCGCCGCAGCAACTTCTCATCCTCCGCGCCAGGTCCTTGCAGGGCCGCATAGCTGCGCAGTGGGATCTCGCCCTGGGCGCCCCGCACCCGCTGACCCGCCAAACGCACCGAGTCCGGATTGCTGCCGTGGCGCATACCCGCGCACCCATCTCGGCGCGCATAGCGCGCGCCGGCCAAGGCCCAGACCTCGTCGTCCAGCAGTTCCTGCACATGCATCAGACCCAGCGGCACCAGACTCCGGATCAGCTCCACTTTCGCGTCCAACGCGAACCCTGCATAGTCCTGGCGGCCCACGATCTGTACTTCGCCCAGACGCTTCAACTTCTTGCAGTCTTTGACCGTACGTAGCACACTTGCCATGAGCAGCTCCTCCTGCTGTTGTGGTTGATGTCACTGATAACTTCATCAAACCACAGGCGTTGGAGCCGTTTAATTTCCAACTAAGCATGGCACACCTTCGAGGAATCGAATCGAATGAACGAGTGCACTACTCTGAAGGATCCGGATCTGTTCTTTAGCTTGATGCGTGCACTTGCGCCGAAGGCCAACGTTGTTCAAGAATGGGACAAAAGTGGCCTAGCTCGATCTTTACTAGTGCCATCGAAGGAGACGCCCGCGCATAACCTACTCTACCTCATTTTCCCAAGAGTCACAGACGGCAGGGGGAATCTTGTCAAGAAATGGATCCAGGAATATGAAGAGAGATTGTATGCAGCCGCTGAGAAGCACAGGATAACTACCTGCACAGTAATATTCACAGACTCCTGGCCAAATAAGCACCAGACCATTAGTCAAAAGGGCCTCACGATCCGTTTCGTCTCCAGTGTGCACCACATTTGGGTTGACCGACTTGGACTCTACGATGAGAGTGGAAATATTGATGATGTTGCGCGACTTGAACTATTGAAGCGAGTAGGAAACGAATGGAGTAGCGAAAACGAAAGGAGTTATACGCCACCGGCTCTTTCCCCGGTGGACGAGAACTCTGATGACGCCAAGTCCGCCTGCACGCGTCTCCTCGGCGAATCACCCACGATTCCGAATGGTAGAATCTCGATTATCTATGGACCCGGTGGAATCGGAAAGACTTTCTTTCTTAAGCGAGTAGCAAATAAACTAACCAGAGCGGCTAACCTCGAACCGCTCATTGGTATTCCAATATTTGCAGACCTACCTGCGTTGCTGCACGTTGATGCGTTGGAGACTTGGATTAGTCGCGCCGGCATCCGTCTGCCAATCGCAGAAATCAGAGCACTTGTAAGATACGGTGTTATCGTTCCAATCCTCGATGCTCTGGATGAACTTGTTCGAGGGCAAGCACGCGAAGGTAGTAGAGATTTCCTAACACAATTCCGGGGCACCACAGATCGACATGGGCGAGGAATACTGAGCGCGCGGGACTATTACTTGAATATTGATCCTCTGGTTAGGGAATGCCTCTCGTCATCGAACATCGATGAACTCTCAGTCGGCTATTTTAGCCAGCAAGGCCGCCGTCGATATATACAATTAAGAACGTCTTTACAGGCAGGCGATGCTGCAAGATGGGCAAACCGCCTCGAGGACCAGGCAAACGATACGCTAGGGAGTCTACCTGGGACTAATGTAGACGCTTTGATCGGCCATCCACTCTTCCTAGACGCATTTTGCGCCTTCATTGCACAGCTGCCGAGTGGTCGCCGAATCAACGATGCTGATTCGTTCCGGTTTACCTCTCCGGATATTTTTGGTGAGATCGTACAGCATGTCTTGACACGGGAAGACATGAAGGCAAAAGATGCATGGAAGTCCAAGTTCGGCACTCAATTGGCTGGAAATTGGTTAACTCCACTCACTCCTGTATGGCAAAAGAAGGTTCTGGCACATTTAGTTGGACTCGCAGCGCGGGATGGAGCAGTCAAAGTAATGCGTCGCGAATCGGCGGACTCACGACTTCGGCAGCTTCATCACGGGGTGTATACGTTCACCTCCGGGGTGAACGCGAGACAAGGCACAAGCGCACGGCAAGCATTTGTGCTTATTCTAAAGGCTGTTATGGGGGAGCCAGAACTAAACGATGAGATTCCTGGCGACGAAAGAAAATCCCTGAAGGAATCTGTACTTGACGATTTGGCTGGGGCATACCTTCAGCATACCTTAGCCGACACGCGCCCGGACCTCCCATCCGAACTAGTCTTCGCAACAAGGCATCGTGCGTATTTTGACTATATCCTCGCTGAGCAATTGTTGGAGAAACTTAAAGCCGTTATGTCTAGTCCAGGTGTTCAATCGCGAGAGGAGTTCATCAACTGGTGCCTAGCACATCACATATTTGAGCGGCTCAATGAGGAGTCAAGTCCGCCATTTGCAAGTTGTCTTGACTTCGCGCTATGGCATAGAGAGGGCTTAGTACAAGCAGCAGAGATGATGGACGGTCTGTTTGCGAATGCCAAAGACTTTGATGAGGTACTCGGAAGTTATGTGATCTCAATCGCGCTCGCGTTGGCGGTGCGAGCGAATGGACAAAGGATTCTCGGGCTGGTGCAGAAGCGCACCTTTGCGCCTCAAGAAGATTTAGAGATTAGTATTCTCGACAGCATTGTGCCGGTCATTTCGAACTTGGATCTCCGCGAATGCACTTTTCCGAAAATCAGGATGGAAGACATTATCCTCAGAGATTCCGAACTGGATGCCTGCGAATTCACGGAGCTGGCGATACGCAATGGAACTTGGTCAAACGTTAAATTGAGCGGCTGTACGATTGGAAACGTGCTGTTTGCGGGGACAAATCATCTTGAGAATTGTGTTCTCGACTTGGAGGGTCCTGCTGATCAACACATCTCTCTGGACTCAGAGAGCGCTATCTCACTGAAGTGTTGCAGGTTGTCCAGGAGCCTTTGGGCTGGCTTGTCAAGGGCGAATGAGTTTCGGTCTAAGCCGGTGACGTTTTGTGATTGCGAAGAGATCGTAGTGGAGCAACCGCAAGACTGGGGTCCGGGTCGCCATTTCGTCAATACCCTGATGAAGTTGGTCAGGAAGCACGGGCATGGCGATTTCGACGCCG
>JACQHV010000220.1 GCA_016198885.1 Gammaproteobacteria bacterium | reverse complement strand
TAATTTTGAGATAGGTTCTACTTCTTTATCCCGCCTTTAGTCAGTTCCGCAGGATCCAGTAAACGATCAAGTTCTGCATCGGATAACCTGGTCATCTCTTTTGCCACTTCCTTGACCGGCTTTCCCTCAGAGTAGGCCTTCTTTGCAATCTTGGCCCCCTGCTCATAACCAATTACGGCGTTTAATGCTGTCACGAGGATCGGATTGCGCCCGAGAGCTGCCTTCATCTGATCTTCGTTTACAGTAAATCCGGCAATCGCCTTGTCAGCAAGAAGTCTTGACACATTGGCGAGTACCTCAATGCTCTGGGCAAGGTTGTAGGCAATCACAGGCAGCATGACATTCAACTGAAAGTTACCCGCCTGCCCGCCGATGGTGATCGTAACATCATTGCCAATGACCTGGGCACAGACCATGCACACTGCCTCCGGGATCACCGGATTAACCTTGCCGGGCATGATACTGCTGCCTGGTTGCAGCGAAGGTAATGCAATCTCGCCGAGTCCCGCGAGCGGGCCGCTGTTCATCCAGCGTAGATCATTGGCGATCTTCATCAGACTGACGGCAACGGTTTTCAGTTGTCCACTCATTTCTACAGCCGCATCCTGAGTGCTTAATCCCTCAAAATAGTTTTCCTTGGTGTGGAATTTAACTTTTGTCGCTGTGGTCAGGTTCGCGGCCACCTTTTTTCCGAACTCGGGATGGGCATTAATACCCGTACCGACAGCCGTGCCACCCTGTGGCAGTGCAGTGAGTCTATCCAGTGCAGAACCGATACGTTGCTCACCATGGCGGACCTGGGTTTCCCAGCCGCTTAATTCCTGCGCAAGCGTCACCGGCATGGCATCCATTAAATGCGTGCGTCCTGTTTTCACGGTATCCTGTAATTCCCTCGCACGTTTTACGATGGTATCTGCCAGATGTCTGAGCGCCGGGATCAACGCTTCACTCGCCAATAAACTGGCACTAACATGAATGGCCGTCGGGATGACATCGTTACTGCTCTGGCCCATATTGACATGATCGTTGGGGTGCACCTTCCGGCCAAGACGCTCACTGGCTAGACTTGCGATGACTTCATTCGCATTCATATTGGAGCTGGTGCCGGAGCCGGTCTGAAAGATATCAATGGGAAAATGCGAATCATGATTTCCCCTGGCGACTTCATTTGCCGCCGCTTCAATCGCTTCTGCCATATCCGATTCAATCAAACCGAGATCTTTATTGGCCCTGGCAGCCGCTGCCTTGATTAATCCCAGTGCACGGATGACTGCGCGCGGCATCGTCAGTCCGCTGACCGGAAAATTCTCCACGGCTCGTTGTGTCTGTGCGGCATAGAGGGCGTTGGCGGGAACACGCATCTCGCCCATGCTGTCTTTTTCAATTCTATAATCCTGACTGGCCATGATTATTTCCTCATTTACTATTAATTTTCTGATCGATATTAACAGTCTGCTGAAAAAGTAATTTCATATACTTTTTCAGCAAGCTGTTAATCATTGCAATAGTGGAATTCCATCATTGAATACCTCAAAGGTCCCGCGTTTCATTATTGTCCATTTTTCATTTTGTGTGAGTGGCCGTGTGGCGATCACTGTGACAATATCATTGGGTGTAGTGACTTCCTTAAAATCAACGGTCATGTCCTCGTCAATCAGTTGTGCCTTGCCAAAGGGCGCTCTCCGTGTCAACCAGCACATTTTATTACTGCAATAAGCATAGAGATTTCTGGAATCACTCAACAAAAAATTAAACACGCCGAGGTCATCCAGTCTTTTTGCGAGATTATGGATAAACCCTGCCAGAACTTCAGACGTTCGTGGTGGCTCATAAAAAACTGAACGAATCTGATCCAGCATCCAGCAGAATGCATGCTTACTGTCTGTAGTACCAATCGGACGATAAAACCTGACTGGATGTTTCTTTATTCCCTTCAATTGACCATTATGAACGAACACCCAGCTCATTCCCCATAATTCGCGGGTAAAGGGATGGGTATTTTCAAGACATACTTTCCCACGATTGGCCTTACGCACGTGGCTGATCACAATCTTGCTCTTGATTGAGTAATTCCGTATGAGTCTGGCGACTTCAGAATCTGCACTTGCCCTGGGGTCATGAAAGAGCCGGCAGCCCCGCCCTTCATAGAAGCCAATACCCCAGCCATCACGATGAGGGCCGGTCTTCCCGCCCCGCTGCATTAATCCGGAAAAACTGAAACAGATATCAGTGGGCACATTTGCGCTCATACCCAGAAGCTCGCACATATTTTCCTCATACATACACTGCCGGAGAACCCCTATTTTAACCTGCCAGTCCTCTTGTACCACCGCTTTCGTGGCTGGTAAATGGTGTAGTTTTATGATAATGATTTATCCATGCATATTTGTGATCTTTTCCGCCCTTTTCAATTATGTGTCCTGACTCTGACAGCCATCCTGCTGTCAGCCGGTTGTGAACAAAACAACACGTCATCTGTAGGCAAGACAGAGGGCCAGACCCCTGCAGTAGCCAACCGTGCACCTTCAGTTGATAGAGGACCTGCGCAAATACAATTTAATATTGGCAACCAGAGTTATTTTTTTGATGTTTCAGATCATTCACGGGATGAGTTTGAAGCCCTGTTGCACAGGGCAGAAGAGATCACCCAGATGAACACAGAAGAATTTAATCAACTCGATATTATAATGATTCTGCATGGGCCGGATATTGACTGGTTCCGGCAACAAAATTATGAAAAGAACAGACAACTGGTGGATCTGGCTGCAAAACTTGATGCCTTTGGTATCGTTGACTTCAAGGCCTGTGAGACTACCATGGACAAGCAGGGTATTAAACTCGAGGAATTGCCCCCATTTATTGAATCGGTTCCCTATGCCCCGGATGAAATGAAGAGACTTCTGCAGGGAGGATACGTCAACCTCTGATACAGTTGTATTTATTCCATATTTTAAGAACCTATCTCAAAATTTA
>JACQHV010000223.1 GCA_016198885.1 Gammaproteobacteria bacterium | reverse complement strand
TACGGTTGCTTCCGGCGCGGGATCACCTGCAGTGATAAAAGGGATCAATGCCTTGCTGTTGTTCTTGCGCAGGTTTTCAAAACAATCTGTTATCCGGCCCATAATAATTTAGTAATTTCTAAAGTAATA
The DNA here is from genome assembly GCA_016198885.1 of Gammaproteobacteria bacterium. GTDB lineage: Bacteria > Pseudomonadota > Gammaproteobacteria > Eutrophobiales > Eutrophobiaceae > JAENIZ01. The sequence goes on along the minus strand of JACQHV010000223.1, from coordinate 3,893 downwards.
CTTTGTTTGTTGATTATATTCATATTCAGCAATCTCTATTAATAAGAAATCATCTACGGAAATCACCAATTGAGGATTAAACATCCCGGAGTGGCCTTCGAACTTTGAATAATTATTGATCCGGATAGTCTGGTGGAGGAACCAGTGTCCTGTCCCTGAGTTTCAACTCCAGCAATTCAATCGCCATATCGGGCATTTCTTCATTGTGTTTTGATTCATGCGATGCCAACCAGTGATCCACTGTTTCCCGCTTGACCTTGACGAGCTCAGCTATTTCCCGTCTGTCCAGTTTATGATCTGCGATCAGTGCTATCAGTTTTTCTCTGTTATTCATGCAAACACCTCATAGACTGATACCTTCACGCTCTGCGACAGTCTGGATATCCTTATCACCGCGTCCTGAAAGATTAACAATGATGATCCTGTCTTTCGCCATTTGCGGTGCAAGTTTAATTGTATATGCCAGCGCATGAGCTGATTCCAGCGCCGGCATGATCCCCTCAGTCCGGGTAAGATCATGAAAGGCAGACAGGGCTTCATCATCGTTAATCGCGACATACTGGGCCCGGCCTGTATCCTTCAACCAGGCGTGTTCCGGGCCGACGCCGGGATAATCGAGGCCTGCAGAGATGGAATGCGTATCCAGTATCTGGCCATTTTTATCTTCCATCAGATAAGTGCGGTTGCCATGAAGCACGCCGGGGCTCCCCGCGCACAGAGATGCGGCATGCCGTCCTGTTTCAATCCCGTCACCTCCGGCTTCAACACCGTACAATGCGACGCCAGGATCATTAATGAATTCATAAAAGAGTCCCATAGCATTGGACCCGCCCCCTACACAGGCTACCAGTGCGTCCGGCAGACGACCGGTCATTTCCCGGCACTGCTGTTTTGCTTCGCGACCGATGATTGCCTGGAAATCACGCACCATCACAGGATATGGATGAGGACCGGCGACAGTCCCGATAATATAAAATGTGTCATCCACATTGGTTACCCAGTCACGCATGGCTTCGTTCAGCGCATCCTTTAATGTCTTCGATCCTGCCTCGACCGGAACAACCTCAGCACCCAATAATTTCATCCTGAAGACATTAATGGATTGCCGCTTGATGTCTTCAGAACCCATGTAGACTACACACTCAAGACCGAGCCGTGCGGCAACGGTGGCAGTCGCCACACCATGCTGACCTGCGCCGGTTTCGGCAATGATGCGCGTTTTGCCCATGCGACGCGCGAGCAATGCCTGGCCCACTGTGTTGTTAACCTTGTGTGCGCCGGTATGATTGAGGTCTTCGCGTTTCAGATAGACCTGCGCACCACCGAGTTTTTCAGACCAGCGTTTTGCGTGATACAGGGGGGACGGACGGCCGACATAGTGTTTTAATTCATCGTCCAGCTCTGCAAGAAATTCCGGATCCTTGAGATAACGTTCATAGGCCTTTGTCAGTTCGTCTAAAGGTCCAATCAACGTCTCAGCAACGAAGCGGCCGCCATAGGGACCGAAATGACCTTGTGCATCAGGTAATACCGATTCATTTTTGGTGGTTGTTTTTGCTGCCACTGCCGAATTAGTTTTGCGCACGTCTGACCTCTCGAATAAATTCTGCCATCTTTCCGGCATCCTTGATGCCTTTGTTCGACTCCACCCCGCCGCTGACATCAACCGCATAGGGTGAGACCTGCCGAATCGCATGTGCGACGTTTCCAGCCGTCAACCCACCGGCAAGGATAACAGGTTTGCCGAGATCGGCCGGTATTCTTGTCCAGTCGAATGTCTCACCTGTGCCGCCCCGGATACCCTCAACATAGGTATCCAGTAATAACGCGATGGCATCGGAATAACAGTCAGTAATCTTGTTTAAATCCACCGCATTTTGCATTCTAACCGCCTTGATATAGGGTTTGGAATAGTACCGGCATTGTTCCGGATTCTCATCGCCATGAAATTGCAGGAAATCCAGTGTTACATTTTCCAGGATCTTGTTAATCTCTTCCGGCGATGCATTCACAAACAAGCCCACCTTGCTCACAAAAGGTGGTAAGACTGAGGTTATTTTCCGGGCAATATCGATAGTAACTGCACGTGGACTGTCCGCATAGAACACGAGACCAATGGCATCCGCACCCAGATGTGCTGCAGCTACGGCATCTTCCGGACGTGTAATGCCGCAGATCTTTATCCTGACACGTGCAGTTGGAGTAGTTTCAGTAAATCCCATAAACCAAAAACAATAGATTTAAAAGATAAATTCACATTGTCATTATTTATTTAACAATTGCCCATGTTGAACCATTACGCTCAGGAATGGCAAATTTTTCCGGGTAATTTACATTGATTAAATATAATCCTTCAGGAGGGGCGGTAATTCCCCCCAGGGTACGATCATGTTTTTCCAGCACTTCCTGTGCCCAATCGATGGGCGCCTTGTTCATGCCAATATCCATCAGCACTCCAGCAATGTTTCTGACCATGTGATGCAGGAAGGCGTTGGCCTCAATTTCGATGACGATATAATCACCCTGTCGATAAATATCCAGACGCTTTATAGTCCGCACGGGATTTTTCGCCTGGCAATCAATCGAACGATACGATGTAAAATCATGTTCTCCAATCAGAGAGACCGCGGCCTGTCGCATGCGATGCTCATCAAGCGATCGGCATTCCCAGGTCACTTTATTGTGATAAAGTCCGGAACGGGCGGGACGGTTCAGAATGATATAACGATAGGTCCGGGCGGTTGCAGAAAAGCGTGCATGAAAATCATTCTCCACCAGTTTCGCCCAGAGAATACTGATATCGTAAGGTAGATGCACATTGCCGCCAAAGACCCATGAATGCATTTCCCGCATGGCTATGGTTTCAATATGAATGATTTGGTGGAGGGCATGTACCCCCGTGTCGGTACGGCCCGCGCAATAAACCGTCAGAAGTTGATCCGCCACCCTGGACAGGGCTTCTTCAACATATGCCTGTATGGTCCGGGGATCTTTTTGCCGCTGCCAGCCATAATACTGTGTGCCGCAGTATTCCAATCCCAAGGCGATCTTCATGAATCAAATCACAGATAAATAATCATCCGCCATTACCGGCAACCTCTCTGTACAGGCAGCAGCAGATGAATAAAAACTGAAATGTCCGTATAAAGAAATGTAAAAATTTATTTAACTAATCTGGCCCAATAATTCCTGGGCTTGCTGGCGTTGTTCACTATTACCATTGGCAACAATTTCATCCAGGATTGTCCTGGCATTATCTTTATCTCCCAATTCGACATAGGCCTTCGCCAAATCAAGCTGTGTTGCAATCTCATCCTCGGCACTTTGTTCCCCGGATCCAGAAGTTCGCGGTACGATTACCGTATGGTCACCACCCTCATCAACTTCTTCACTTTCATTCATACCAAGATGCGGCATTGCTACAGTGCCTTCCATGTCAACTTCAGGAATCTCGAATTCGAGTGCACCACCTGAATCTTTTTCTGATACAGCCGCCGGTTTTGCTTTGGGTTTCGGTATCTCCATGGTACTTTCCATGTCTAGTGAATCAACTTTGCCCTCCTGGCCTTCATCAATCTGCAATTCAAGATCCAGGCCGCCTCTCGGGATCTCGCCCGTCGCCTCTTGGGATATATCGAGACCGATATCAAATGTCAAAGCGCTATCACCTGTATCCGCTGATACAGGCTCTTCATCCGGGGTTATCTCGAAGTCCAGTCCGGCCTCTTCCTGATCACCTGCCTTGGGCTCCCCAGCAGGCATCCCAAGATCAAATTCAATTACATCAGCATCAGCGGCTTTTGTTGCGCTTTCCGTTGTCGCAGGCATTTCGGCACTTTTCGCGGCCAGATGCGTCCCTCCTGCAGAGGTAACATCAAGAAGATCATCACCAC
>JACQHV010000019.1 GCA_016198885.1 Gammaproteobacteria bacterium | reverse complement strand
CTCCTCGCCGGCGCGCTGCTATCCGCCACTGATCCTGCTGCCGTTTTAATCTTGTTGAAGAAATCCGGTGCGCCGGAACGACTGGGCCTGATACTGGAAGGAGAGGGGCTTTTTAATGATACTGCTGCCGTAGTGTTATTCAGTATCATTATTGGCATCGCATTGACCGGTGAACAGAGCAGTACCTGGGGTGACGCGATAGTTCAGTTTTTATCTGTTTTCTTTGGCGGACTTGCTATCGGCGCAATGGCAGGCATCATCGCCCATGTCATAATCAGATTCTCCACAGATACGAATACTCATGTGCTTGTCACGATTGCCAGTACCTATGCATCCTTTATCGTGGCGCAGGATTTTCTGAATCTTTCAGGTGTGATGGCGGTATTGTCTGCAGGTCTCATCATTGGATCTCTGAAGAGACGAACAGAACAGAATCAAACTGATCAGTTTGTGGGCAATTTCTGGGGTTTTACCGCCTTAATGGCCGAGGCGCTGATATTTCTTCTCGCGGGGGTAACTGTTAACTTATCAATGTTTACCGATCAATGGCTCGCCATTCTGATTGGTATCGTTGCAGTGTTCGCAGCAAGAGTGATAATCATATTCGGCGTGTTTCCATTGACGAATCAGTTGCCCGGTATAACACCTGTACCGGTAAAACAGCAGATTGCATTGACCTGGGGAGGTGTGCGCGGCACGGTGACACTCGCACTCGCATTGTCTTTACCTTTGAGTCTGAGTTACTGGTACACCATCCAGTCAATTGCTTATGGAGTGGTTTTGTTTACATTGTTTGTGCAGGTTACAACGATGAATCCGTTAATCAGGAAATTAAATTTTTAACAGGCAAATTCACTGCTCCTTCGCATCCATGCGATCGCAGTATAAGTACATCCTTGTACAAAATTTTTTTCGGGGGAAAATCGCCAAAAGAAATGATACAAGGACGTATCGTTTACGAAGCCAAGGCATACGGAGGGGTAAGGCCTATACCAATCGCAATCTATCTGATGTTTCCTGATCGGTTATTTCTTCCGGTTCTGAATACGCAGACGTAATGCGTTTAATTTGATGAATCCTTCCGCGTCTTTCTGATTGTAGCTTCCGGCGTCGTCTTCAAAAGTTGCGATGGTTTTATCAAACAAGCTGTCTGTTTCAGATTTGCGTCCTGTGACAGTAACATTGCCCTTGTAAAGTTTCAGCCTGACAATCCCGTTGACACGTGTTTGTGTCTTGTCTATCAATGTTTGCATTGCTTCGCGTTCCGGACTCCACCAGTAGCCGTTATAGATGAGACTCGCATAGCGTGGCATGAGATCATCCTTTAAATGTGCAACTTCGCGATCCAAAGTGATGGATTCCATCGCCCGGTGCGCCTTGAGCAGGATTGTCCCGCCCGGCGTCTCATAACATCCCCTGGATTTCATCCCGACATAACGATTCTCGACGAGATCAGTGCGGCCGATACCGTGTTTGCCGCCGACTTCATTAAGTGTCGCCAGAAGTAATGCATTCGGCATCTTTGTGCCGTTAATGGCGACTGCATTACCCTGTGCAAATGTGAGTTCGATTATTTCCGCCTGATCCGGCGCTTTTTCAGGAGATAGGGTCCAGCGCCACATGTTTTCCTCGGGCTCAAGCCATGGGTCTTCCAGAGGCCCACCTTCATAAGAGATATGTAGCAGGTTGGCATCCATGGAGTAGGGTGAACCGCCACTACGTTTGGCCTCGATCGGGATTTTGTTTTTACCGGCATAAACCAGTAATTTCTCACGCGATGTCAGGTCCCACAGGCGCCAGGGGGCAATGACCTTGATCTCCGGATTCAGTGCATAAGCGCCAAGTTCAAAACGTACCTGATCATTACCCTTGCCGGTTGCGCCATGGGCAATGGCATCGGCGCCGGTCTTTGCCGCGATTTCGACAAGATGCTTGGCAATCAGCGGGCGTGCGATGGAAGTACCCAGCAGGTATTCACCTTCATACAGGGTATTCGCCCGGAACATCGGGAAGACAAAGTCCCGGACAAACTCTTCCTTGAGGTCCTCGATATGGATTTCCTTCACACCAAGCTCTTTTGCCTTGGCCCGCGCCGGTTCAAGTTCTTCGCCCTGGCCGATATCTGCGGTAAACGTGACGACTTCGCAATCATATTGCTCCTTGAGCCACACCAGTATTACCGAGGTATCCAGGCCGCCGGAATAGGCCAGCACCACCTTTGAGTATTGTTTTTTGGTCATGTGCTAATTCTCTGGTAGATAAAAAGGCCACTCATTGTAACCGGACATTTTTGAGGCGTGAAGTAAGAAATGGTTTCAGGGTTTTGCGGAAATATTTTGTTGCAGAAATGCCGTAATCGCCTCAATTACAGTGTCCGGCCGCTCTGTGTGTAACATATGACCGGTATTTGCAATCATTTTTATATCTGCCCTTGGGAAATAGTCATGAATAATTTTGTGATGTTTTGCTTGAATACAATCAGAATTTTCTCCCCCAAGGAAAAGTGCAGGACCCTTGAAATGACTGTCCTCACTCAAGACCGGAAAAGCGGCGATATATTCTATGCTCGATTTGATTGCAGGAAGGTTGAGCCGCCAGGTAAAACCCTGATCTAACCGAACAAGATTCTGCACTAAAAATTGTGACAACCCCGCGTCATTGATCTGCCTGTTCAAATAATCTTCCGCATCTTTCCTGTTTCTAATCGCATCCAGCGGCAAATTCTCCATTGCTGCAAATAATTTTCCATAAGAGCGTTCATATCTTACAGGTGCGATATCCAGCACGATGAGTTGTTTGATTGATGCTGGTTTCTGCAATACTGTCATCATGGCCACCTTTCCACCCATGCTGTGGCCAATCAGCGAAACTTTATCAAGGGACAGATGGGTCATTAGATGATGAATATCATCAGCCATTTCAGAGTATGTCATTGTGTCAACATGCCCCGATTGACCATGATTGCGCAAATCAACTGTAATGACTTGATATTCTTCTGCAAGTTTTCCTGCAATAGATCGCCAGTTTCTGGATGAGCCGAAGAGACCATGCAAAATGATAATCGGTTCGCCCTCTCCATGAATAGTGTGATGAAGTTCAACAGACATGAAATATCCATTTATTTACATGAAAGCGGTAATTTGTCTTCGTTTAGATATTTTCTCGGCCAGATATTCAGGTAAAAAATATCTTCATCCATCCCATCCATGACTGCGTAATTTTTATAATCCCGGGACTGGACCCAGATATAGTCAGTGTGTTCATAATTCAGTTTGATATGGCCACCATTCCAGCGGTAATGAAAAAGAAAAATCTCGAAAATACCGCCATAAAAACTGTCGTGTACCGGGCCGAATTGTTTGATAAGACTTATGTTGATGTCTTTGCCTATCTCTTCATGCAATTCACGCAGGGAGCAATGTTCCGGTGTTTCATCCAGGTGGATATGACCTGCCGGAAACCCCCACAGGCCGGGACCAAGTTCCGCATCAGGACGGCGTTTTAACAGCAGGATTTCATTTTTGTTATTTTCCAGAATATTGATGGAGAATCGGGCTTTGATCATAGGCATTTGGTAGGTGGTAGGTGGAATATAGGTGTAGTTTTTTCCCATATACCAACTACCATCTACTATTTGGGTATGTAGAGATCAGTGATCGTCCCTTCAAACGCTTCTGCTGCCATGCCGATGGTTTCAGAAAGTGTGGGATGGGGATGGATCGTAAGACCGATATCCTGTGCATCACAACCCATCTCGATTGCCAGAGCACCCTCTGCGATCAGATCACCGGCATTTGGTCCAACGACAGCCATGCCGATAATGCGTTGCGATGATTTATCGAACAGGATCTTGGTAAGTCCGTCATCACGTCCAAGCGAAAGGGAACGGCCGCTGGCAGCCCAGGGAAATACGCCTTTTCCATAATCAATGTTTTTTTCTCTGGCTTCTGTTTCGGTCACACCCACCCATGCAACTTCCGGATCGGTATAAGCGACTGAAGGGATCACGCGATTATCAAATCCGCTTTTCAGTCCGGCAATGACTTCAGCAGCGACCTTGCCTTCATGGGTTGCCTTGTGCGCGAGCATGGGTTTCCCGGCAATATCGCCAATTGCAAAGATATGCGGCACATTGGTGCGTTGCTGATCATTAACCGGAATGAATCCTCTCTCATCGACATGAACACCGGCATTTTCTGCACCAATATTTTTTCCATTGGGACGCCGCCCAACTGCGACAAGAATGGCATCGAAATTATCCTGCACAGGTGCATCTTTGCCATTGAAAGTCACCTCTAGATATTTTTTCATTGCCCTGATTTCCTTGACTGAAGTCTTCAGATAAATATTTTCATAGCGTTTTTTGATGCGATTCTGCAGAGGCCGTACGATATCCTTGTCACAATCCGCCATGAGGGAATCCAGCATTTCCACTACAGTGATTTTCGATCCCAATGAATCATAGACCGTTGCCATCTCCAGACCGATGATACCGCCGCCGATGACCAGCAATCGCTTTGGTATGGTTTCAAGCAGCAGGGCGGAAGTTGAATCCATGATGCGCGGATCTGAAGGTATGCCAGGGATCGTTGATGCCTGTGATCCGGCAGCAATGATGGCTTGATCAAAAGAAACAGTTGTTGTCTTGTTTCCATTTCGTACTTCAATGGTATGTGTTGAAATAAAATTTCCTGTTCCCTGAATAACCTCAATCATGCGTTGTTTTGCCATCTGCTTGAGACCACCAGTCAGCTTTGAAAGTACACCTGCGGTCCAGGCGCGGATGGACTTTTTATCGGCGTTTGAATTTCCCAGATCAATTCCATGCTCTTTCAGTTCCTCAATTTCCGCAATGACTCTGGCAATATGCAGCAATGCCTTTGAAGGAATGCATCCAACATTGAGGCAGACACCGCCCAGATCAGGATAACGTTCTATCAGGACAGTTTTCTTGCCAAGGTCAGCAGAACGAAATGCAGCGGTATAACCGCCGGGGCCAGCGCCGAGAACGACCACCTCGGCATGGATATCCGCAACAGCGGAAGCGGGTAATACCTGATAAGGTGCCGGCTCTTCTGATTTGATTTTTTTCTGCTTGTCTTTCGGGATGGTTACTAACTCCATAGTCAGGATTAATGTGCCTTGAGAGACTTTGTCACCAACGGATATGCTGACATTTTTTACAATTCCTTTGTAGGGGGAAGGGATGTCCATCGTTGCCTTGTCACTTTCCAGTGTAATCAGGGATTGTTCCTTCTCGATCTCATCACCCGGCTGAACCAGCACTTCAATGACTTCAACGCCTTCAAAGTCACCAATATCGGGGACTTTTATTTCAATTACATTTGACATGAATAGCAGGTAGCAGGTAGTAGATAGCAGGCAGGAGATGGTAGGTAGAAAATGGGGAAGGAAAATGTTGTCTATTTCTCATTGTTCTTTGCCTATATTCCACCTTCTAAATACTACCTTCCAGTTATAATAGTATGTGACAGATGTCGGAGAGCACCGTGCTCAGATGCCGGGTGAATTGCGCGCCAGAAATGCCATCGATCACGCGGTGATCATAGGAAAGAGCAAAGGGTAATACCAGGCGGGGGACGAACTTACCGTTCTGATATACAGGTTTCATTACTGTTCGTGAAACACCAAGTATTGCCACTTCAGGCGCATTGATAATGGGTGTGAAATAACTCCCGCCAACCCCGCCCAGGCTGGAGATGGTAAAACATCCACCCTGCACATCGGCGGGACTGAATTTTCCTGCTCTTACCTTGCCGGTGAGCGTGTTTATCTCAGATGCAATTTCGAATAAGCCCTTCTGATCGGCATCTTTTATCACCGGAACGACGAGTCCGTTATCAGTGTTGACGGCAATACCGATATGAAAATATTTTTTCAGGACAATATTCTCACCATCAGTGCTCAGCGAGGAATTGAATTCAGGCATCTCGTGCAGGACGTCGACGACGGCCTTGACCAGAAATGAAACAAGAGTAAGTTTGATTCCTTTTTTCTTTGCGGCCTCAAGCCTTGATTTTCTGAAATCTTCCAGATCAGTGATATCGGCCTCATCGAATTGGGTAACGTGCGGTACGGTGATCCAGCTCCTGTGCAAGCTCTGCCCCCCCAGCCGTTTTATTCTGCTCAATGGTTTGAATTCAATCTCGCCGAATTTGGAAAAATCAACTGGAGGGATTTCCGGCAATGCAAATGCGCCTGTGCTGCTGAGTTTGTTCCCGGACAACATGCTTTTGGTAAAGGCCTTGATATCATCCATTAAAATACGGCCTTTTGGTCCTGTGCCATAAACCAGACCGAGATCAACGCCTAATTCCCTGGCAAAACGGCGCACAGAAGGACTGGCATGGGCCTTTTCTGAATGACTTTCCCCAACGACCCGGGCGCTGCTGCGCACATAGGGGGCAGGCCTCGGCGCTGAGATGGGATGTTCACTGTCCTTGTCGCTGGACTTGACCTTCAGTGATTCATTCTTTCTGACGGGTGTTATATCTTCATCCTGTGCGGCAATTTCAGTGACTGCCTCACTGTCTACATCTGCCACTGTTTCTTCAAGGATCAGGATCGGCGCACCCTGAGATATCTTGTTACCCACTTTCACCAGCATCTTTTTTACAGTGCCTGCGGCAGGGGAGGGAATATCCATTGTCGCCTTGTCGCTTTCCAGGGTGATGAGCGTATCTTCTTTTTTTATTTGATCACCCGTACTCACAGCAACGTCAATGATGTCGACGTTTTCGAAATTGCCGATGTCAGGCAGGTGGATTTCTCTTTCCGTCGCCAAAATAAATTTTTCCTGTTATGAGATACGTTCCACTAATCACTAATTACTAGTCACCAATCACTGGTTGTTACACTGTCACTGGATTGGGCTTTTCCGGATCAATCTTGTATTTCCTGATAGCATCACATACCTTTGTAGCAGGAATACTGCCTTCATCGGCGAGCGCCTTTAATGCCGCAACGGTAATATAATACTGGTTGACCTCGAAAAATTTTCGTAACTGCTTGCGTGTGTCACTGCGGCCGAAACCATCAGTGCCGAGAACAATGTAGCGGCCGGGCACGTATTCGCGGATCTGATCGGCATAGATCTTGATATAATCTGTGGCGGCAACTGTGGGACACTCCGGTCCATGCAATAAAGAGGTAACATAGCTTGTCCTGGGTTTCTTGTCCGGATGCAACATATTCCAGCGCTGCACATCCAGTCCGTCACGCCGGAGCTCATTGAAACTGGTAACACTCCATACATCTGACGCTACGCCAAAATCCTGTTCAAGCAGATCGGAGGCCGCGATGACCTCGCGTAATATTGTCCCGCAACCCAGCAACTGTACCTTGAGTTTTTTCTTGCCGCCTGACTTGAGTAGATACATGCCGCGCAGGATCCCTTCTTCAACACCTTTCGGCATTGCCGGGTGCACATAGGGTTCGTTCATCACAGTGATGTAATAAAAGATGTCTTTGTCATCCTGGTACATTTTTTTCATTCCGTCATGGATGATCACGGCAAGTTCGTAGGCATAAGTCGGATCATAGGAAACACAGTTCGGGATCGTTGATGCAAGGATATGGCTGTGACCATCCTGGTGTTGCAGCCCTTCACCGGAAAGGGTTGTCCTGCCCGCCGTCCCGCCGAGCAGGAAACCTCTCGAACGCATATCGCCGGATGCCCACGCGAGATCTCCGATCCGCTGGAACCCGAACATGGAATAAAAGATGTAGAAAGGAATCATGTACATCCCGTGATTGCGATAGGCCGTGGCCGCTGCGATCCATGATGAATAAGCGCCTGCCTCATTAATCCCTTCTTCGAGTATCTGCCCCTTGATATCTTCGCGGTAATACATCACCTGGTCCTGATCGACTGGTTCATAAAGCTGGCCCACGCATGAATAAATGCCAAGCTGCCTGAACATCCCCTCCATACCAAACGTGCGCGCCTCATCCGGCACAATCGGTACGATATATTTTCCTATCTGCTTGTCCTTGACCAGCGTATTGAGTATGCGCACGAATGCCATGGTTGTCGAGATCTCCCGGTCATCAGATCCATCCAGCAGTTTCTGATGGATCTCAATGGAAGGGATTTTCAGCGCGGGGGGCTTTTTGCGCGTGTCAAAATAATATCCGCCCAATAATTTCCTGCGTTCCTTGAGATATTTAATTTCCGGACTGTCTTCAGGTGGACGGTTACCGTCCACCTGAAGACAGTCCGGAAATTAAATATCTCAAGGAACGCAGGAAATTATTG
>JACQHV010000227.1 GCA_016198885.1 Gammaproteobacteria bacterium | reverse complement strand
TACTGGCTGAAAACCGGGCGTGACGTCTTTCCTGAATACATCATGGAGACGTGAAACAAATCAGTAGTAGATGTTTATACCGGCAAATACCGTCGCGCCGGCGGTAAATTGGGCGAAGGCGTCACTGCTGTCATCGTCAGTGATATTCTCAGCGCGCACGTACATATCAAAATCCGGGGTGACGTGGTAACTCAGCAGCGTGTTGAATCGTATTACCTCTTTACTGGGCAAGTCGTTGGCAGCATCGTTCCAGTAACGGCTGCGGAAATATGTCGTTAATCGAAATGAGATCGGTATAAAACCAGGATCCCATTGTCCCCACCATTGCCCGCTGAAATCGGGCAGTAAGGGCACATCCCGCCCGGTATCGAGGTCACATGCATCCAGAAAAGTAAGATCAAGTCCGGTGTGCCACTCGTGACTGATGTCATAACGCGCTGCCGCTTCAACACCGCGGGTACGGGCATTGGATATATTATCGAGGTTATAGAATACCAGTGGTACGATCTCAACAAAGACGAGGTCGTCATAACGCCCGTAAAAGCCAGCCAGCGACAATTCCAGGTTTTCGAGTGGCGACCACTCAACACCAATGTCACCCTGCACACCCTGCTCTGGTTTCAGTGCGGGGTTACCGATCACCGGCGCGAGCAATTCACCCAGACTGGGCGGGCGGAATCCATTACCTGCACTGGCGTGCAGTACAAGGGTGGGTATTATCTGCCAGCGTGTACCAGCATTAAATATCATGTGATCTCCAAAATCGTCATGACGTTCAATACGGACGCCCAGTTCGTGATGCCAGTTGTAAAAATCGGCGGCGATCTCTGCAAACCCGCTTATTGTTGCTTTCTCGTCTTTTACCGGGAAGGTCATTAAGAAGCTGTCCGCTTTACCCGCTTCATGCCTTGCCTCTCCTCCCCAGGTTAACGACCAGGAATTGCTGCGCTCCGGGCCAGGGATCCGGTGTGTATTTCGCCAATTAATGAATTGCATCCTGCCAAGAAAGTTAACGGGTAAGCCGGCTGACGCTGCATCGATTTTATTTTCAGTCAAGGCAATTTGCATCCTGCTGCTCCATGTATCCGTAATCTCTATGCCGGCGGTGTGCTGGGTAAGCCACAAGTTTTCTCCAAGATGCGTGTCGGGATCATCGATAAAATCCGGCAAGCCTGTAAGGGTGATAGAAGGCAGATCGGCCTCCAGCCGTGCATCTTTGTAAAACAGCGTACCGTCCAGAGTGAAACGGTTTGATCGTTCCAATCCATAATGCAAGAGTCCTGCGGTACCGCGAAAAGGGTCACGCTCCGGGTTACCGCGATCCGGCAGGGCATGATAGTCGCCATCAAGGTAATGAATCCGGCTTAAAGTCCCCGCGGCTTGGGCATGATCTCCCCGTAGCCCCCCGCTCAGGGTCCCACTCAAGGCTCCATACGAGCCACCTTCCAGATGGCCAAAAGTGTAATTTTCCCAGGCAGTTTTCGATTGCAATTGAATCGAGCCACCGAGTGCCTGGTTGGCGTGATAAGCGTGGTCCGTACCACGAATAACGGTGATGCTCTCTAACGATTCCACGGGCATGGAATTGAACCAGGTCAACCCCGGGATAGTGGTTGGAATAGGCACACCATCCAGTGTCACCATACCGTGGCCTGCGTTAGCACCGCGGATATCAACCACGGAGCCAAGTCCGTTGGGACCTTCATAAACTGAAAGCCCGGGGGTACCGCGCAGAAGTTCGTTAGGGTTGCGCTGGTACGAGCCCTCGATTTCCCTGCGCTGAAAAAAAGTTGTGCTGTTAACCGGGTTATCCGCTGTAGTACCCGGCGTGGAACTAAAACTCAAGCGGGTGGTGCTGACTGTCAGCTCTGGTAAATTTTGAGGGTCTTGCGATATTTCCTCCGCCCGAACATCCCATATGTTTTGACTGAACGAAATCCATAATATGAACCTAATACAGCAGATTCGATTCAAGTTCATGAATTTATGATTCATGCTGCTGGAAACCTTTAAAATATCCATGTCAACCCTGAATATGGAGCATTCAATAGGCCTCCATCTGCCTAACGGTTTAATCTCGTCTTGCTGAATTATACTAATCAGGGATTTACTGAATTATTCCATATCCACAGCGATTTTGGTTAGTTTGGTATTACCGTGAAATTTTTTATCGAGCTACCAGTCAGCGTAATTCGAATTTTGAACTTAATAACCTGGCTACTGTTGCTCCAATCTGATTGGCAAACCGATCAAGATAGGTTTCGTGACGTGTATAATCTACAATCTCTTCAGCACCAATAATTTCCCTCGCGACAAATCCTGCGCTTCCCAGTGCATCCACCAGACCGAGTTCCAGCGATTGTTCTCCTGTCCAGATTAATCCGGAAAAAATAATTTCATCGTCCTTAAGGCGATTTCCTCTTCCGGTTTTTACAACGTCAATAAATTGCTGATAAACCTCATTCAACAGTTTATCAACATGCTCAACTTCTTCTGTCTCGAGGGGAGAAAATGGATCGAGCAAGCCCTTGTTTTCACCCGCATGCATGAGCCGGCGCTCTATTCCCAGTTTTTCGATGGCATCGACAAAACCAAATCCCGACATTACGACACCGATTGATCCGACCACGCTTGCCTTGTTGGCATAAATTTCATCAGCGGCTGCAGCAATATAATAACCTCCGGAGGCACAGATATCCGTGATGACAGCATACAAGGGTATATCCGGATATAATCCGCGCAAACGTTTAATTTCATCGTTCACATAGCCCGCCTGCACAGGGCTGCCTCCCGGACTGTTAATACGTAATATCACACCTGCAGTATTCCCATCTTCAAAGGCTGCACGTAATCCGCTCACGATATAATCTGCATTGGCCTCCGTATCGGCTGCAATAACTCCTTCAATATCAATCAGGGCGGTATGTTTTCCCCCGACAATTGCACCGCCACCCATATCGGGTGGTAGATAAAGCAACAGGAATATAAGCACATAGAGGGCCAGCAGAAATTTAAAAAATATGCCCCAACGGCGGGCGCGTCTCTGTTCTGCAATCGCTTCAATTGCAATTCGATTAACCAGGGATTGTTCAAATTCCGACATTGTGCCGTTGCGGTTTGATTGTGTTTCATTCATTGCTGAATCATACCTCAATAATCATTACCGTCTGGTCAGCCAATCTATTAATTCATTCAGTCTGTTCAGACAAGTCAAGGGTTTGCATTTTAACAAACGTTCCATACTTTGTGTGCCATGACTTACCGCAATACCCGCAATTCCTGCGTTATTGGCCATTTGTAAGTCAAACTCACTGTCCCCTATCATCAGGGTTTTGTTTGATTCAACATCAAGTATATCCATTATTTCAAGCAACATCTGCGGATGGGGCTTGGAACATGCCTCATCTGCACACCGTGAAGCATGGAAAAAAGCTTCAAGCCCGGTTTCCTGCAAGGCCCGGTCAAGACCACTACGACTCTTACCGGTCGCAACTGCCATTAAATAGCCCTGATCTTTGAGATAGTGAAGTGTTTCTTCCGCATCGGGAAATAACATGGTTTTGCCATTTGACGGTTGTAAATAATACTGTCGATAGTTATTAGCCAAGTCCTGTTGATCCCGTTGTTCCAACTCCGGAAACAAGTTATTGATGACCTCGGCAAGACCCAACCCGATGGTATTTTGAATCTCATCAATACTGCGCTTGCCCAGTCCCAATATATTGATGGCAGATTGCATCGCATTAACAATACGTGACGAGGTATCGGCCAAGGTGCCATCCCAGTCAAAAACCAGTAACTTGAGGTCATGATTATTCACTGTCGTGTTCAATAATACCCATTCAGGAAGCTGATCAGTTCATCCGGCAGAGGCGCTTCAATGATTATTTCACGGTTTGAATGGGGCATTACAAACGACAAAGATTCTGCGTGTAAAAACATACGCTTCAAGCCTGCACGTTTTATATGCCGGTTAAAGTCACGGTCACCGTATTTCACATCTCCGGCGACTGGATGCCCGATGTGGGCTGCATGCACACGTATTTGATGTGTGCGTCCGGTCATCAGTTCAACTCGAACCAGGCTGGCGTCGGTATATTCCCTTTGTATGTAAAAGCGTGAATTTGCATGTTTACCACCTTCCTGCACTGTGACCTTACGCTTACCGGAACGTAACCCATGCCTGCGTAGTGGTAACGAGACATCTTTCTGCTGCGCATGTATATTACCTTTCAATAAGGCGATATACCTTTTCTTGATGTCATTACTACGCAATCTTGCGTGCATTTCCCGCAAAACCCTGTGATCCTTGGCAACCAGCAGGCAACCGGATGTTGCTTTATCCAGCCGGTGCACCAGTTCCAGACAACTGGCATGAGGCCGTAAAGTACGCAAGGCCTCAATCACGCCAAACTGCTGGCCACCGCCTGCATGCACAGCGATCCCTGCTGGTTTATTGATTGCCAGCAAATAATCGTCTTCAAAAAGGAAGCTTCTGTTCAATAGCTGTAGCAGACCCTGTGACGGTCGCATCCCCTTATTGTCAGTGCTCATATACAGAGGTGGAACGCGGACAATATCATCGGCCAACAGCCTGTAATCCTGTTTCACCCGGGCGCTGTTTACCCGCACTTCGCCTTTACGCAACATTCTGTACAAGCGTGTTTTCGGGATGTTCCGTAAATACCCCGCCAGGAAGTTATCTATCCGGCGTCCTGCTTGTTCGGGACCGACATTAATATACTGAACATCTGACTTTTTGCTGTTGATTTGTACCATTTTGCCCATCCTGCAATTGCCGAAGTATAACAAGATTGCTATATTATCTACCTGATTTCAGGAAACATTCCCGGTGACATTCCGCCAAAATGGCGATTTGAAGCAACCGCATTCTGCTGCTGAAGTGGAGCCGGTTACAACAGTGGTGTTGATGGCAACCATATATTTTGCTGGTTGGCCTCCCCACCCCTCCATACCAGTCGAATGCCCGGAATACCCTGGAAATATCAATACAAGGCATGCGGTATTGAATACCAGCATAAGTGTAGATGCCGGAAAGATTACTATGCGAGAGGCATCAAGCATGCAAGGGTTTAATAGCTGCTCTACCCTGTGAAAGAGCGGTGACAGGCGCTCCTGTCGAGTTCAATTAATATCGCGGCTAGATTCAAATAGCACCGGCGATATCAGACATGTGGCAGTGTTGAGCGCGTACAAGGAATACTGAAATGAAAAGAATGCTGATCAACGCAACTCAGCCAGAAGAGTTGCGGGTAGCTCTCGTGGATGGCCAGCGATTATATGATCTCGATATAGAGTCGACCACCCGGGAACAAAAGAAGTCAAATATTTATAAAGGCCGTATTGTTCGTATAGAACCCAGCCTTGAGGCCACCTTTGTTGACTACGGCGCCGAACGGCACGGATTTCTACCCTTCAAGGAAATCGCACGGACTCTTTTCAAAGACAAACAGGGCGAGGCGCAGCGAGACCGTATCAATATCAAGGATGTGATCAGACAGGACCAGGAATTCATTGTCCAGGTTGAGAAGGGAGAACGCGGGAATAAAGGCGCCGCCTTGACTACCTTTATCAGTCTCGCCGGTCGCTATCTGGTATTAATGCCAAATAATCCCCGCGCAGGCGGCGTTTCCCGTCAGATTGAAGGCAGTGATCGCAGCGATGCCAGGGAGGCCATGAGCCAGCTTAATATTCCCCACGGCATGGGGATAATTTTACGCACTGCAGGAGTTGGCAAATTAAGTGAAGAGCTGCAATGGGATCTGGACTATCTGCTCACATTATGGGAATCGATAAGACATGCCGCCAAGGATCGGCCTGCCCCATTTCTCATTTACCAGGAAAGTGAAGTTATTATCCGTGCAATACGTGATTACCTGCGTAATGATATCAGTGAAATCTGGATCGACGATAAAGAAGTCCACAAACGTGCATTTGATTTCATGCAGCAGGTTATGCCGCAAAATCTGAACAAGCTTAAATTGTATGAAGAAAAGGATCCTTTATTTACACGCTATCAGATAGAAAGCCAGATTGAATCTGCTTTTTCACGGGAAGTACGTTTGCCTTCCGGCGGTTTATTGATAATCGACCATACCGAAGCACTTTTAACCATTGATATCAATTCAGCACGTTCGACTGCAGGTGGTGATATTGAAGAGACAGCCCTGAATACCAACCTCGAAGCTGCGGAAGAAATTGCCAGACAACTGCGTCTAAGGGACCTCGGTGGCCTCATCGTGATTGATTTCATTGACATGATGAACAATCGCAATCAACGCCAGGTTGAAGATGCCCTGCGAGAACATCTGAAAATGGACCGCGCCAGAGTGCAAATCGGCAGGATATCCCGCTTTGGCCTGTTGGAGATGTCTCGACAACGGTTACGCCCATCACTGGGTGAATCAAGTCACATTCCATGTCCGCGCTGTGATGGGCAAGGTACAATTCGAAGTGTTGAATCATTGGCACTCGCGGTCTTGCGTATCATGGAAGAAGAATCCATGAAAGACATGACAGCAAAGGTGATCGCTCAATTACCGGTTGATGCAGCCACTTTTCTTCTGAATGAAAAGCGCCAAGTTTTAAATGAGATAGAGCAACGCCACGATGTAAAAATCATACTGGTACCTACCCCGAAAATGGAAACGCCCCAGTATCTTGTACAAAGAATTCGTCTATCTGAAGCTCAAAATAAAGAATTTGCACAAGCCAGTTATAACCTTGCTCCCGCTACTGATGAGACAAAACAAGAAGTTGTTATCGGCGCTACTAAACAACGGAGTGAAGAACCTGCGATAAAGCAGATTATCCCGACCAAACCCGCTCCCATTGCCGGGAACAATAAAACATCGAAAACTAAAGGGTTAATTTCGCGGATATTCGGCACTCTATTTGGCGTGCCGAACCAGGAACAGGCTGGCCGGGAAATCAGCAAGCTCGGTGATCATCGTCGCCGGCATCGACATGCTCGTGGTCGTGATACGCAGTCAGATGCCAGTCAACGGGATAAGACAAAACGTCGTCCAAAACATGGAAGTCCGCAGCGAAACGATACAAGAAAACATAAACAAAAAGAAAATGGCAACTATCCACAATCTTCAAAACAATCTCAGCGACGTGGCCGACGCGGAGGGAGAAGGCGTCATAAAGGCGCTGAAATAAAAACGGAGCAACAAAAACGCGATCCTTTTGATTCTGATGTAAATCACGTTGATAAGAATTTGCAAAATCAGAGCATCAGTAATATCACGCCTGTAGCATCAGTATCTGAGATTCAGGATGACGGTATTCAACACAGCAATGAATCAAATGAACCGCAGATGAAATTTGAGGAGCACAACCACTCTTCACAAAAGAGTGAAAATAATTATCAGACATCTCCTGAATCATCTTCCGGAGATAATACCAGGGACGAAGATGTCACAGAGATTAATCCTCGGCTTAGACAGACATCGTCCCCGCCAGATACTTCATCCACACCGGATGAGGATGTTATTAAGGGCAGGGATTAAACCCATAAAAATTATGAGACTGAATGCTCACACGTGGCATGAAATTTTATTTCCGGCCATCGCTCCATGGTAAGATTCAGATTTACAATAGATGGAACAAGATAAGTCAAACGATTTCCACTGTCGATAGCCAGATTATTCATTGCCTTATTACGAAATTCTTTCATTAGCTTTCTGTCATTACACTCTATCCAGCGCGCCGTTACCACAGGTATATTCTCATACAGACAATTCACGCCATATTCTTCCTGCAATCGCCAGGCAACTACTTCAAATTGCAACACACCAACGGCGCCCAGGATTAATTCATTGCTCTGTAATGGCCTGAAGACTTGGGTTGCACCTTCTTCTCCAAGATGTAACAAACCTTTCAATAGAGCCTTGGATTTCAGTGGATCCTGTATGCGTACACGTTTGAAGAGCTCAGGTGCAAAAAACGGAATACCGGTAAACGTGAGTGATTCACCTTCAGTAAATGTATCTCCTACCTGAATTGTCCCATGATTATGCAAACCGATAATATCACCACACCAGGCAACTTCAGTATGTTCACGCTGACCGGCCATGAAAGTTAATGCATTAGTTGTTTGTAAATCCCTGTTCAATCTGACATGGCGCATTTTCATGCCCCTTTCATATTTTCCGGAGCAGATACGCACAAAAGCGATGCGATCCCGGTGTGCCGGATCCATATTCGCCTGTATTTTGAAGACAAAACCGGAAAATTTTGATTCACCAGGTTCGACATAACGCTCCATACATTCACGCGGTTGTGGTGGTGGTGCATATTCAGTCAGACAATTCAAAAATTCTACAATACCAAAATTATGGAGTGCAGAACCAAAAAAAACGGGTGTTTGCCTTCCATTCAGGAAAGCTGATCTGTTAAATTCCGCTAATGCACCTTGTATTAAATCTATTTCTTCCCTGAGTTCATCCTGAAGGGAACCAATCAAACCATTATGATCATGTTTTAAAAAATCTCTTATCAAATTTTGATCATTGTAGTTGACCTTTTTATCGTAAAGCCGCATGTATTTTTCATGAATATGATATATACCTTTCAATCGTCTTCCCATACCGAACGGCCATGTTATAGGCACACATTGAATATCAAGCTCATCTTCAATTTCGTCCAATAGTTTAATTGGTTGCTTACCTTCCCTGTCGAGCTTATTGATAAATGTTATAATAGGTGTATTC
>JACQHV010000222.1 GCA_016198885.1 Gammaproteobacteria bacterium | reverse complement strand
TCGCAGGAAGCGATGGAACGGCCATGCAGTCGTGCGCTCCATGCGCCCACAGTATTAGAACATCCATGTACGTTTCCCTGGAGGTCAATATGACTACAGTTTTGTGATCCTGGAAAGGAATTAATCCCCAGCCAACAGCAGGTAATAAATTGACAAAGATTGCCAATCTATGCCATGCTTTCCGGCAGGAGGATCCAGTATGGCAACCATGAATGTTTCTATCCCCGATCAGATGCGGGAATGGGTTGAAGCCCAGCTCGAAAGCGGTCTTTACAGTAACGCCAGCGATTACATCCGGGATCTGATCCGCCGTGATCAGGAATATAAAGACAAACGCGAGGCCCTGATAAAAGCCCTCAAGGCGGGTGAAAAAAGCGGTGTATCAAAACGCACGATTGATGAAATCTGGAAGGAAGTAAAAACACGGAATAGATAATGTATAAACTCTCACAGGCTGCCGCCTCCGGTACCAACAATTTTTTGCAAAGTTTTCAATTGTTTCTATCCGCCACAAGCTTTACAACTGCCCGTGATCCGGTGACTTTGGCATAACGAACCAGGCTGTTCATGCTGGGTAAAGCAGAACCGCTTTCCATCCGTGCAATTACAGATTGTGTTGTACCCATGAGTTTTGCAACATCTGACTGGGTGAGGCCGGCGCGGGAGCGCGCCTTGATCAACTCGCGTGCAATTTCATATTCCGGCGCAAGTTCATCGTATGCTTTTCGTACCGCTGGATCAGACAGCATTTTCTTTTTCAAGGGTTCAAGTTTTTTCATGATTCAATCTCTTTCATACGTTGCAGAGCCAGTTCAATAGCACGCTGCGGTGTCTTTTGGGTTTTCTTTACGAATGCATTCAGTATGACTATCCGTTGCCCATGCAGTGTCATGTAGATAGCACGACCTGTACCTGACTGTCCGCTCATACGGATTTCCCATAATTTGCGTCCTAAAGATCTGACATGGGGCATTCCTACGTGCTGAGGTCCGAATTCTTCCAGCAAGCCTGTTATGTGGAGAAATCGTGCCTGCATATCCCTGGGCAAAGTGAGTAATTCCCTTTCCACGTTGCTATTCAGGTATTCAACAGTCCATGTCATGATATAGCAATTTTGCTATATGTCCGGTTAAATGGCAAGATCATTTTTGTGCACGAATAACGACACTGACCCTAAGTAGTATTAGCAATATTTTGAAGAAACGTGGAAGATAATTCTGAACCATTATGATAATTCAAGATTCAAGAACATAAGTGAAAACAACAAGATAGGAAGGTATAATCCAATAAGTTTGCAACGAGCAGTAAATTAGCTAAACTTAGCTAAGTTCAGTAAAACTCAGAGAACGTTATGACCACAGTAAATATGCACGAAGCAAAAAGCCAACTCTCCAGCCTGGTTGAAAAAGCGCTGGCTGGTGAAGAAGTCATTATCGGCAAGGCTGGTAAGCCGCTGGTGAAATTAATGCCCATTATAAAAGACGAATCACCACGTGTGCCGGGCCGCTTTAAAGGCAAAATCCGCATCGCAGATGATTTTGATGCCATTGATGAAACGCTCATTTCATCATTTGAAAGTGAAGCCCGGTGAAACGGATATTGCTTGATACACACGTATTACTCTGGTGGCTGGCCGATGATCCAGAATTGGGAACAAACGCCCGCGATCTGATCAGTAACGGTACTAATGAAATCTATGTCAGTGCTGCCAGTAGTTGGGAAATTTCAATCAAGAAACGCAATGGCAAACTGACAGGGCCGGATAATATTGACGGCATCGTACAACAGGAACGGTTTATTAAACTGCCAATATCATTGATCCATGGCGAACTGGCAGGTCAATTGCCGGATCACCATAAAGATCCTTTCGACCGTATGCTGATTGCGCAGGCACAAACAGAAAAATTAACCATACTGACGGCGGATGAAAAAATGAAACAGTACGATGCGGCAGTGATTATGGTAGTGGTATAACACACATGAAAAAAGAGATAGTCAAAATCCGGAAGCTCAAGGAATACGACGAAATAAAAGATAACCTGCAGTACTGGCTGTCCCGGCCAACTGCAGAACGTGTTGATGCTGTGGACCATCTGCGTAATCAATTGCATGGAAATTTAATCCGGCTAAAAAGAACTGCTCGAATTATTCAACTCTCACAAGATTGAGTATTTTACCGGTGCCTATGCTTTCGCAATGAAATCACCGGGATTCCATACAATCGCACCACATTCAGTCCAGTTACTGACACAATTCCTCGCCTCCCCGCAACGGCCCAAGGACACCATGACCTACCACGAGGCACAGGGTTTACTGTTTGCCATTGCCTGCGCGCCGGAGCTGGTCAAACCCTCGGAATGGATACCGTTGATTTTCAATGAACAGGAGGCGTGCTATGAAAGCATGGAAGAGGCGCAGTCGGTCATGCAGGTGCTGATGGATTTGTATAACGTCATCAATACACAAGTATTCACAGGGAATGTCGCAATACCGGATGACATTATATGTAATGAACCGGCGCTGGAAAATGTAGGAGAGGCAACGGCACTGGGGCAATGGTCGCGGGGATTTTTGCAAGGCCACGACTGGCTCATAGAACTGTGGGATCACTACACACCGGATGAACTTGATGAAGAACTGGGCAGCAGCCTGATGATCCTGAGTTTCTTTTCCAACAAGAAACTGGCAGAGGCTTATTATCAGGAAACAGTGACATCCAGGGCCCAAACACAGGACGAATTTGCAGAAACAATCATGGGAATGTTTGAAATTGCCATGGGCAGTTATGCCCATCTGGGGCGCAGCATACAGACTGCACAGGCCGGGCAGTTGCAAGCTGAATCCACTTATGTGCGAGAGCAAAAAATCGGCCGTAACGATCCCTGCCCATGCGGCAGCGGCAAGAAATTCAAGAATTGCTGCTTGCAATGAGCTGCATATTAAATTTAACCAAGGAAACATTGAATAAGTTACATTTTGTCATATCGACTGTAGGGAGAAATCTCGAGGTTATGTGTTTTTACTTGAAATTTTTAACACAAGATTTCTCGCTATATTTCCGGCACGTCGCCGGGAAACTCGGCATCGCTCTGGGCTCAGCCGTTGCGCGACTATAGGGAAGTAGGAGATAGAGCTACGCTGGGAGCAGTTGCCGAGGCGCCTCCGCACTCTGGCTGGTCTTCTGGTTTGAGAAACAGAAGAAGAAAAAGCAGGTAGTGGATTGTAGTGAGTAGTGATTGGTAAATAGTTATTTGTAATAAATCACCAATTACCGGTGTTAATCCACAGTCCTTGGTTCTCAGCACTCAATCCTGATGCCTTAATGTAGAAAATAGCTGTGGCAAGGACTATATTTATTCAAGTGTTTCTGCAAAGGGGGCGGATATGGAGTCAGATGGATTGATACATTTCATTTCACTATTTCATATCCGACGAAATCAATCGATAGACATACAGGGATGTACTAATGCTGCGATTACATGGAGTAAAGGAACGGTCTGACCCTATTGAATCTTGGATATCCGTCACCTAAAAATAGCAAGTTCTGAAAAGGTCGTATCTTATGTATACAAATAAAGAATTCTTAAAATGCCTTAGATCTCCTGTTGCAAGATTCTATCTTTATGAT
>JACQHV010000219.1 GCA_016198885.1 Gammaproteobacteria bacterium | reverse complement strand
GCGGTAATTTTCATGGTTCAATCATATGGACTAATATGCATGTGATTTTACAACATGAACCAGTACTTGGTGAATGGAGACTAGTGATTGGTGATTGGTAAAAAACATTCACCATTCACTAATCACTAATCACTAATCACTAATCACTAATCACTGATTTGCGCCAGCATATAGTTTACCTGTCCGGCAACACCCTGTTTTTTTATCTTCAGATAAGATGGTATCTGTATGCCTTGTTCTTCTTCAATATAAATTAATGTGTGTGAATGCAGACATTCATTTTTGCGTAACAGCATGCAACTTTTTTCAATCAATCCCTGACCATAGGGTGGGTCAAGAAAAACCAGATCAAATTTCTGTCTGGTGTGCCGTAACCAGGTCAGTGCATCGGATTGCTCAATACACACCCCGGTCGCGCCCAGCGTCTCAACATTCTGTTGTAATTGCTTTGCCAACAGCTGGTTTTGTTCTACGAATACAACACCTGCCGCCCCGCGTGATACAGCCTCAAGTCCCAAAACACCCGTACCTGCATAGAGATCCAGACAATATGCACCACTGATAACAGGTTGCAACCAGTTGAATAATGTCTCTCTGACACGATCCGGTGTCGGCCTGAGTGACTCCACATCCAGAACCGGCAGTTTTCGTCCGCGCCACCTCCCGCCAATGATGCGGACTTTCCCCGGCGGTTTTCGTTTCAGTTTTTCTCTCCGCTATCAATTTTCTCCGGCCCCACCATGACAACAACCAGTTTGTCTGGTGATAACCGCCTTTTGAATGCATCCCTGATCTGTTCAACAGTGACACTTTCAACCCTTTCATTAAAAGTTTCCAGATAATCCAGGGGAAGTCCATAAAAACCGATTAGCGCCAGATAACTGACGATATCCCTGTTGCTGTCAATGCGCAGCGGGAAACCACCGGTTATATTTTTCTTTGCGGCATCCAGTTCTTCCACGGTTGGTCCATTTTCTACATAGCTGTGCAACTGTTGATTCAGCAATTGCAATGCTTCTTTTGCCTGATCAGTCCGCGTCTGCAAACCGGCGAAAAAAGGTCCGGGTTCACGCATTGGCAGAAAATAACTGTATGCGCTGTAGGAAAGCCCCCGCTTTTCCCGGATTTCCTCAAACAGCTGTGACACCATACCACCCCCGCCCAAAACATGATTGCCGACATATAACGGGAAATAATCCGGATCGACACGTTTGATCCCCGGTTGCCCCACCAGAATATGGGTTTGCGTTGATGGGAAATCAACACTTATGGTCTTTGCGGTGGTCAATGCCGACACCTCCGGTATCGGGGGCGCCTTCTCGCCCTGGGCCAGCCCTTCTGTCAGATCATTGACCATATTTTCAACACGGGCACGATCCAGATCACCGACAATGGCAATGATTGCATTACTGGCCACATAAAATTGTTGATGGAACGAAATCACGTCTTTTGTTGATATCTGTTGCAATGATTCTTCAGTTCCTTCAACTGGCGCAGCATAGGGATGGTCACCGAATACGGCAGCATAAAATGCATCCTTCGCCAGATCTCCGGGTGATTGTTGTTTCTGGCGGATCGCAACTATTGTTCTGTTGCGCTGGCGCTCAAAGGAATCCTGCGGAAAATCAGGTCGTATCAGCACACGCCTGAAATTTTCCAAGGCGGGCTTGAGCTTGCCAGGATCAGAAACGCTGCGCAGACTTATCGATGCGTAATCATTACTGGCGTCATATGCATAAATTGCCCCAAGACTTTCAAAATTCTGACTGATTTCATCTGCCGTTATTCCGGCGGCGCCTTCTGCAAGCAGGCTGTTGGTCAATAAGGACAGCCCCGGTTTGCCGGTATCCCTGCTGCTGCCCGCATCAAATATCATCTGGATATCAACCATGGGCAATTCATGGGCCTCGACAAAATAAATACCGATACCATTTTCAGTTTGCCAGTGCTGAATTTCGGGTGAGGCGTGCGCCGTTGATATAAAGATCAGCGAAAGGAAAAGACCAGCCCCCTTAGCGAACATGGTTTAATTCTCCACTCACAGGTCTTTGTGCTGATTTATCCAGGGGCTGGGGATCCAGTTCCGCAACAGTCAATCCGTCATCCACCAAATATTTTTTTACAACAGCCTGTACCTGTTCGGCAGTAATCGCCTTGACACGATCGACATATTCATCGGCATGGCGCCACGATAAACCGACCGTTTCCAGTACGCCTATGATCATACCCTGATAAAAAGCGGAATCCCGTTCAAAGATATCGTTGGCAACCACCTGTGCCTTGACCCGCTCAAGCTCTTCTGCGCTTATCCTGTTTGTCTTCAGATCTTCAATCTCGTCACGGACGGCCTGCTCCAGTTGTTCTATAGAGTGGTCATGTGAAGGCACACTGCTGATTACAAATACATCATCCAGGCGCGAACTCAAATCGTAACTGACACTGATAGCCGATGCGATCTCACGGCCGCGTATCAGGTTTTTTGAGAAACGCGCGCTATCGCCGCCGTCGAGTATGCCGGCCACCACCTCCAGTGCATACGGCTCCCATTCCGGGATCTTGTCCGGATTATTTACAGCAGTCCTGAACGCCGGAACCTTATAGGCCATCAGCAAATAAGGAAGTTCCGCAGGTCTCTTCACCTTGATGCGTTTGATACCCAATTGATCAGCTTCCTGGCGATTGGCAAGAGCGGGTGTTTCTCCATTGGGCAAGTGTGCAAAATACTTTTTGGCGAGTTCATAAACAGCGTTTGCCTCAACATCACCCACAACAACGACGGTTGCATTACCCGGCGCATACCATCGTGAATACCAGTCACGCAACTCCTCGATGGTCATCTTCTCAAGATCACTTTCCCAGCCAATAATCGGATTACGATAGGGACTGGTCTGGAAGGCCGTGGCCATCATGATCTCATACGTATAGGATTGCGGGTCATCTTCTGTCCGCCACCGCCGCTCCTCCTTGACGACTTCGATCTCCCTGGTAAATTCATCTGCGGGCAGACTCAAATTACGCATACGATCGGCCTCCAGCTCAAAACTGATCGCCAGGCGCGACTTTTCCAGGGTCTGGAAATACGCCGTATAATCGGCCCCGGTAAAGGCATTTTCCTGGCCCCCATTGGCCGAGATTATCCGGGAAAAATCACCGCCGGGATGTTTTTCCGTCCCCTTGAACATCATATGTTCAAGGGCATGAGAGATTCCGGTAATGCCATCATGTTCATAACTGGATCCGACTTTATACCAGACCTGTGAAACAACAACCGGCGCCCTGTGATCTGTTTTGACGAGTAACTTGAGGCCACTCTCAAGCATAAATTCCTGTACATCGGCAAACGCAGTTTGCCCGAAACACAAACCAATCACTATAAACCCGATGGATAAAACCGCTTTCACCTGGCATCCTCCAAAAATGCAGCCTTATGATTATTCCAACACGATACTCTGACCTGCGGGATGTTAAAACATTTGTTTAGAACATGATTTGCTTTGGTAGTTCGTAACAGGTTAATGATAGGATACACTGATCTTCCGGCAAATCCTGTTAAGACATGATATTCGGATTCAAATCAAACAAGCCCGCACGCGAAAAAACGCCAGAGGATCACGTTGACAGCAGATTACGGCTGGGATTGCAACGCACACGTTCAGCTTTAACCGGTAATCTCCGGGATCTTTTCTCCGGCAAAAAATCAATTGACCCGGATTTTCTGGAAAATCTGGAGACGCGGCTGTTGACTGCCGACGTCGGTGTTAATGCGACGACAATGATTATCGATGCATTATCCATGGATCTGAAAAGACAGGGGGCCGATCAACCTCAAGTTTTGTTACAGACACTGCATGAGATCATGCTGGAAATCCTGCAACCTGTGGATCAACCCCTGCACATACCCCTGAACACACGCAGGCCCTTTGTGATCCTGATGGTAGGTGTAAATGGCGCAGGCAAGACGACCAGCGCCGGCAAGCTCGCCAAATATTTTCTCGATCAGGGACGCAGCGTCATGCTGGCCGCCGGGGACACGTTCCGCGCCGCGGC
>JACQHV010000017.1 GCA_016198885.1 Gammaproteobacteria bacterium | reverse complement strand
TTTTCTATAAAATCATAAGCGCCTACCTTGGTTGCCTCAACTGCTGTTTCAACAGTTCCATGACCGGACATCATGATAACCGGAATATTCAAAACATTGGTTTCTTTCCATTCCTTTAACAATGTTATGCCATCAGTCCCTGGCATCCAGATGTCCAGGAGTACCAGATCAGGAGAAAAGGTATCACGCAGGTGTCTTGCCTGATCAGCATTTTCAGCAACATCAACGATAAAACCCTCGTCCTCAAGAATCTCTCTTACGATGTTCCGGATATCCGGTTCATCATCGACAATCAGGACATTGCCCGTAATCATATAGTTTCCTGGTTTTCCGCCGTCATTTTATGCATATTATCGCCTGTTGATATAATGGGCAGGCGAATAATTGCACATGCACCCCTGCCTGATTCATTATTCTCAACCCAGACAAGTCCTTTATGTTCTTCAACTATTTTTTTCACTATGGCAAGCCCAAGACCTGTACCCTTTGTTTTTGTCGTGACATAGGGATCAAACACCTGATCCATTATATCCTCAGTAATACCTGTACCTGAGTCCTTTATCCTTATTTCCACAAATTCCTGATTGAGTGATGTGATGCACCGTGTACTGATTTCCAATGTAAATGATGTGCATTTATCGCATGCATCAAATGCGTTTTTTAAAAGATTATTCAAGACCTGACGAAGCCGTCCTGTATCTGCTGTTATTATGGGAATGTCAGCTGCCAGATGTGTTTCAATTTTTGCGTCGCGATTCAGGTTGGCATAAAGATCAAGTACTTCGGTTATCAATTCGTTGACGTTTACAGGTTGAGGTTTGATTTCAGGGGTACGGGCAAATTCCGAGAAGGTATTTACCATGTCTTTCATGGTTTCTACCTGTTGCGCGATAGTATTGGTCAGGCGATCAAATGTTTCTGTATCATCTTGTTGTATGCCTCGCAAATATTTATGGCGTAGTCTCTCTGTAGCCAATTGAATAGGTGTGAGTGGATTTTTTATCTCATGGGCCAGGCGCCGAGCCATTTCACTCCATGCCGCATTGCGTTGTCCCTGGATCAAGGCTGTAATGTCATCGATTACAATAACGTAGCCATGTAGCATATTGTGGGTGCCGGGCAATGTTGTCCCGCTGCACATAAGAGTTTTCCGGATATTATTTTCAGAGATTGTGACTTGTGCGCGCCAGTCTTTTTGTGCGGGGATCAAATGCAACTCAAAAGTTTCTTTAAATTGTTTGATGTGCGGGTAAATCGAGGCAATTTTTTCGATGGTCTGGCCGGACAGATTTGTAAGTGGTACTCCGAGAATTTGTTCTGCGCTGATATTGGCAGTACGCAGTCGATAATCCTGATCCAGTACAAGAACCCCCGAAGATAATCTTGCTAATACAGCTTCAAGATATGAACGTTGTGTTTCAGCTTCAAACTGGTTGCGACTTGCCTCATCACGTGCCTGACTGATCTTGCGAGTCATATCATTAAAGGAAGCCACCAGGAATCCCAGTTCATCATTACTTGGTACAGTCAATTGTGTTTCATAATTACCATCTGCAACTGCTATTGTGCCTTTGGCCAGATCACGTACCGGTTCTGCCAGACGACTTGCTGAATAGAAGGCGGCCCAGACGGCGCTGAAAATGCTGAACAACAATACCAGGGTCAGGATCATGGCAAAACTTATCTTGAGTTGTTCGCGAAGGTAGGAGAGTTCCTTGTATTTTATATATGATGATTGCACATCCGCGGTCAGTTCATTGATCCGCTTTTCGACCGGGTATAAGGCCTGAACAATCCGGGCTTCGCTGGCTATTCCGATTCTCGGCACGTTAACGACCACCCGGATATGCAAACCTGAATGTCGAATCGTATCCAGACCGGTATAAATGCCTCCCTGTTGTAATCTCAGGAGAATTATTTCATTTGGTCTGTCCGGAACAAGACGGGAAGGATCATCCGCACTTGAAGATATTATTCCACCTTGCCGGGTGAGTAGTGTCAATTCTTTTGCCCCACTGCGAACCCTTAGTTCATCAATCTCGAAAGGTACTGCAGCATCGGTAATATCAGACAATTCATTTGCTATCTGTTTTGTTGTGCCGAGTAATTCCCTTATGCGTTTATCAAGCGACAGACGGCTCAGTTCAAGTGAATCATTCAGCGCCTGCTCCACGCGCAGATCGAACCAGTTATCGATTCCCCTGAGAAGAAAATCAAGGGAGAAATAATACACAATTAATACAGGCGTAACAGAAAGCACGGTAAACATGCTGACCATACGAATTGTCATGCGTGCGCCAGGGACACGATTACGGAGTTGCCGTATAAGGCGTCTCAGGTTGAGCGTGATAAGAACGATGAGTGTTAAAAGCCCCAGGGTGTTGAATATCAATAACCCCAGATACAAGCGGCCGAAATGACTTGAGTCTTGCAGGCCGTTACTCATCATTAAAAGTGATGCCAGCATGAAGAAAAACATGACTAGACCGGCAAATAGAATTAATTTTCCGCCGAGTTTCATAATTGAATTATCCATTCCTGCCATGGGCTGGCAAGACGCCATTTCGATGATACATATACCAGTGGCCGCAACGGCGCAGGTAATGTCCGAATATTAAGGCGGGCACGGATCAGTGCAATATATATATTGTCGGGTAATAGTAATTCACGAGCTACCAAAGGATAGTCTTTAATTGTTCCCAGAAATTTCAAGGCGGCTTCAAGACGTTGAAATTGTCTGCGACTTCCCTCAATCAGGTTAGTCACAAGATAATGTCCACTGAGAGGATGATGCTCCAACCGGTAACTTAATACTTTAGATGCGATTGTCTTATCCCAGATCCATTGCCGACGCTGAATTACACGAAATTCGGTATCAATTTGCAATGCAACTCCGTGGTCCAATGCCTCGCGAACCTCTGTGCCAAAGTCGTATAAAATATATGCATCGATAGTATAGACATCTCCATTCACCACGCCAGTAAGGTAATCAATTTCAATTCCTTTTTTATTATCCGGTAAAACAGTATGTGACCACAGTAATAGAAGCACGAAAAATATGGAACAAAGCCGGTATATCCTGATCTGATCAGGTTTTTTCGAGGCATGCATAATAAAATCCGTCCATATCAAATTGTCCGGGCAGGGTCTGAATACCATATGCTGTGGTAAGCCCCCATTCACCATTGATCGTCATTGGTTTTGCATCCGGATGATTTGCTGAGAACGCTCTAATTTGATGATCATTTTCAGGGCTTAATATCGAGCAGGTGACATATAACAGCTTACCGCCACGTTTGAGTAACGGCCATAGCGTAGATAACAACTCATACTGGATTTGTGTTGCGCCGGCAATATTTTCAGGTTTTCGCAAGACCTTAATATCAGGATGGCGTCGAATAACACCCGTTGCACTGCATGGCGCATCAAGCAGGATGCGATCAAAAGGAATGCCATCCCACCATTTTTCGGATTCCCTGGCGTCTGCATGGACAAGAGTTGCGGTCAAATGCACCCTGTCTAGTGTCCGACGCAATTGTTCATATCGAATTGCATCATATTCGATTGCAACGATATCGCTTAACCCGGGTTCCAGTTCCAGGATATGGGTTAGTTTGCCACCAGGTGCCGCACAGGCATCGAGAACGCGTTGACCGGATTTTAAATCGAGCAGCGGTGCAGAAAGTTGTGCAGCGAGATCCTGGACTGACACATATCCACTCTTGAATTCCGGTAATTCGTCAACATTCATGGGCTTAGAGAGTCTGATACCTGCCGTGCTGAAGTTTGTTTCTTCGGCCTTGATATGTGCTGTCTCAAGCCGTGCCATATAATCCGAGCGAGTGGTTTTTCTGTAATTTACCCTGAGAAACATGGGTGGATGGTGGTTATTCGCATCGGTAATGGCAGGCCATCGATCCGGATAGTCCCGTTGCAAATATTCAAGAAGCCAGGTGGGGTGCGCATATTTTGCAGCATTGTTTTTATCAATAATTAGATGTAAACGATCACTGTCTCTTTGATACTTGCGAAGTAATGCATTAACCAGTTTTTTAGCCCAGGGTTTACGCAGATCATCACAGGCGTCCACCGTAGCAGATACCGCTGCATGTGGTGGTGTCCGCAAATAACCTAATTGATATAAACCGACCAGAATAAGCACCCTGATATCGATATCTTTGGGTTTTAACTCTTTTGTCAGGAGAACCTGCAAAATAAAATCCAGTCGGTAATACCAACGAAACACGCCATAACAGAGTTCCTGTGCAAAGGCCTGATCCTTAGGATTTACAAGATGTTCTAGAAAGGAGGGCAGCAGGAAGGAAAGCGTTTGGCCTCGTGTGAGGATTTCAGCGATTGCCTGTGCCGCGATTGCACGTGCCTGCATATCTTAAAGATTCCAGTCAGCATAAACAATTATGAATCAAGGTGATCTACCCGTCACACCAGTGACGAAATCAGGCCGGCCATTCAGAAATTCAGTAGAATTTAATATGCGCTTGCCTGGCGGTTGTATTTTCAACAAACGTAATATCCCTTTACCGGTCGCAACATCAATCCCTGATTTATGGCAGGCGATAACGGTACCGGGTGGATCATCTGTTGACTTATCGACAATTTTAGCTTGCCATATACGTAGCTTGAATCCATTTAGTTTTGTATGGGTAACTGGTGACGGGTTAAAAGCCCTGATCGTGCGTTCAAGTTCAATCGCTGACAGCGACCAGTCCAGATCTGCCTCGGCCTTGCTAATTTTTCTGGCATAGGTAGCCAGGGAATTGTCCTGGGGAACGGGTTTTATATCATATGTTGTCATTTTATCCAGCGTCTCGAGCAGGCATGCCCCGCCAAGTGTGGCCAGTCTGTTATGTAAGCTTCCAGCAGTATCATCAGGTCTAATCGAACATTTCACCTGTGCGAGTATAGGCCCCGTATCCAGCCCAGCATCGATTTGCATTATCGTTATTCCCGTCTCTGTATCCCCCCACTGTATTGCACGCTGGATAGGGGCTGCTCCGCGCCAGCGAGGTAACAATGAAGTATGGACATTGATACAGCCGTAGGTAGGGCGGTTGAGAATTTTTTCGGGCAGAAGCATCCCATAAGCGACGACAATCAGTACGTCTACCTTAGATAAATCGTTTTCCGGGTCAATTTCTGCAGTTGTTTCGGGTTGAAAAATCTCCAAATCATGTTTTAAGGCGAGCTGTTTAACCATACTTGTGGCGAGTCTTCGTCCCCTCCCGGCATGGCGATCCGGTTGTGTATAAACTCTAGTGACAGTGTGGCGGGAACGCTCGAGTAGGGCCTCAAGGGTAGTCGCAGCAAGCTCCGGAGTGCCTGCGAATGCCAAGCGCAGGTTCGGTTTGCTCACAGGGTTTGGACTTGTAATTTTTCCTGTTTCTCCAGTTTTTTCCGCAGGCGCTGACGCTTCAGTGGGGATAGGTAATCAATAAATAATTTGCCATTCAAGTGATCAATTTCATGTTGGATGCAGACGGCCAGCAGGCCATCGGCATCGGCCATTATGCTTTCTCCATCGAGATTGATATAACGAAAGGTAATCTTTTCCGCACGTTCTACGAGGTCAAAATATCCGGGGACAGAAAGACACCCCTCCTGCATCTGCTCAGTTCCTTCGCCCTTGATAATTTCTGGATTAATCAAATACATAGGACTATTATGTTGTTCGGAGAGATCGATTACCACGACCCGTTTTTGGACATTGACCTGGGTCGCGGCAATGCCTATACCCCTCTCGGCATACATCGTTTCCAGCATATTTGCTGCGAGGGTCTTGATTTCTGTATCTATAGTCTCAACAGGTGCTGCTTTTTTCCTTAAACGTGTATCCGGGAAGTGCAAAACTTCTAATATTGCCATGTAGAAATACTCGTAATCTTTAATAACTTACTGATAGTATACAGAAAAATGGGGTTTCAGGTATAAATAACAAGATAATGGTACTCCTGCCAATATTTTGCTAGACTTTTTACCAATCTACATTAAGGAATGTATGTAAGGTAATAGACATGCTTAATAAATTCTCTCTAATATTGTTAGTTTTTTGGATTTCAGCGGTTGCTGTAGCCGATACCGTGACTGTCAATCCGGATCATCCAGATAAGTATGTTGTGCAGAAGGGAGATACCTTGTGGGATATTTCAGGTAAATTTCTGCAACAGCCCTGGCTTTGGCCGGAGGTCTGGCGGGCCAATCCCCAGATTATAGACCCCCACCTAATATATCCGGGTGATATCATCTCACTGACTTATGAAGATGGTAAACCCATTTTGGCTCTGGAGAGGGGGGGCCGGACAATATCAGGTCGTAATGTGAGACTTTCTCCAACGGTTCGATCTTACGAGAAAGAAGAGGCAATACCAACCATCCCCGTTGATGCAATCAAGCAATTTTTGACTCGTCCGCTGGTTGTTTCTGAGAAGGAGATGGAGACATGGCCATATATAGTATCCAGTTACGATGAGCATCTGGTGGCCGGATCCGGTAACAAGATCTATGTCCGGGGATTACCTGATGAGTCGACGGCCAAACGCTATGCTATCTATCGCAAGGGCAAACCCTACTTCAAAGGTGAGACCTATCTTACAAACTACCGCGAGGGAGGGTCCTTTTCTTATTCTTCTTATACTTCTTCGAAACAGGATGATGAGAATATACTCGGTTATGAAGCCCTCTATGTGGGTGATGCCATAATTGAGAAACCCGGTGATCCTGCCTCAGCAATAGTCGCGCTTTCGAATCGCGAGGTTTTGAACGGAGACCGTCTGGCAGAGGAATCCGAAACGGATATCAGCACTAATTTTATTCCTACTTCCCCGGACCATGAAGTGAACGGCAATATCATTTCTGTAATTGATGGAGTAACCGAGATCGGCCAATATCAGGTGGTGGTGCTGGACCTAGGGACAAGTGACGGTATGGAAGTGGGCAATGTCGTGGGGGTCTTCAAGAGTGGCAAGATTGTCAAAGATTATGTTGCGACCGCCATCAAGGCAAAGGAAGAAGATGCAAGACGCTTGAAATTCGAGCATGAAGATACAAGCGCGGTTGATCGGGCTGTCAGCAATATTGCCAATGATATCAGGGATACAAAGCGTGCCTTTGACAGGACAGATCTGGCAGGTTATCTGGGCAGGCCAAATACCATTCCTGAAAAGGTTGAGTTGCCTGAAGAATATGCAGGGGTTCTGATGGTGTTCCGTACCTTTGAAAAGGTGAGTTATGCCCTGGTAATGGAGGCGATCAGCCCAATCCATATTTACGATTCTGTTCGAAATTTATAGTTTGGTGATTTATGGCGCAGGGATGCCGGATATCATTTACAGGGATAATTGCTGACAGATCTTTTAGTGCGGTATCAATGCACGGACATCTTAATTCTTTCGGGTTATCTGTGTATTTTTCCCTTCAATGATTTTCCCCTATTGCCTTGATGAAATAACAAAAATTAATTCATGGACCAGGAAGAAATCATTACAGGCGATACACGTGCCGACTGGTTGGTATTACAGCGTGCTCCAGCACTTGGCCCACTTCAACAAAAAGCACTCCTTGATATCTTTGAATCACCTGCAAATGTTTTATCCGTGGACATTGCTGTATTAGAGCAGCATGGTCTCAAATCAATAACGTTAAAATATTTCAAACAGCCTGATTGGAAAGCAATTGAGGCGGATATCAAATGGCTGGATCAACCCGGGCGTCATCTGATCACCTATTTTGACAAGTCTTATCCACCATTACTCAAAGAAATTCCGGATGCCCCGATTATTTTGTTCGTGCATGGAGATCCCGCAGTTTTACAGTCAGTACAACTGGCGATAGTAGGTAGCCGCAATCCTAGCGCCGGTGGAAAACAGGCGGCACGGGCATTTGCAGAGCAATTGGCACAACTGGGTATCACCATTACCAGCGGTATGGCATTAGGAATCGACTGTTGCAGTCATGTTGGTGCCCTGGGTGCAGGCGGAAAGACAATTGCGGTACTTGGTAATGGGCTGGACATAATCTATCCAGCACGTCATAAGGCCCTGGCTGAACGTATTGTTAACAACGGCGCCCTCGTGTCCGAGTTTCCACGTGGCACACCCCCGCTTGCCATAAATTTCCCGCAACGAAATCGGATCATCAGTGGACTTACAGCAGGAGTCCTGGTGGTTGAGGCAGCACAGCAAAGTGGTTCCCTGATTACTGCCCGTTATGCAATGGAACAGGGGAGGGAGGTCTTTGCGGTCCCGGGATCAATACATAATCCCCTTGCACGCGGTTGCCACGCGCTTGTTAAACAAGGCGCAAAATTGGTGGAAACAGTGCAGGATATACTTGAGGAATTGAATATTCTTGGACACACGATCAACGAACTGCCAAATGAATTCAAAACAGTTACTGATAACGTTGATACGCTTGACGATGAATACAAATTATTGCTGGATAATATTGCTTATGAACCTGTCTCCATAGATAAATTAATTGAACTTACCGGATTGACGGCTGATACAGTTTCCTCCATGCTCTTAATATTAGAGGTTCGCGGTATAGTTTCATCGTCACCTGGGGGACTGTATGCGCGATTAAATTAGAGAATATGTGCATGAAAGACACAGTCCTGGATGTATTAATGTATATCTTTGATAATTATGTTGAAGAAGATTTGGAGTTTGTGCCCGACCAGGAGTTGCTTAGAACACAATTGACAGAAGCAGGTTTTTGTGATCATCAGATTGAAAAGGCATTTTCCTGGCTTGAAGGTCTCGAATTACAAAAAGAATGCAATAATCCGCAAGTTCTATCTGTTATACCATCTTCGCGTCTGTTCAATGATGAAGAACTTGAAAAACTTGACACTGAATGTCGGGGATTTTTACTGTTTCTTGAACATGCGGGTGTATTGAATTCAAATGAACGCGAGCTTGTCATTGATCGGATTATGGCACTCGAAACTGATGAAATTGATTTGCAGCAGCTTAAATGGGTAGTATTAATGGTGTTATTTAATCAGCCGGAGAAGGAAGCAGCAATAAGCTGGATGGAAGATATCGTGATGGATGATATCAATGCTAACCTGCATTAGGACATAAAAATCAATTTACATTCTGATTAAACATTTTTTAATTTCCCTTTATTTTTTATTTGCAATTTTATGAGCAAAGCATTGGTTATTGTTGAATCTCCTGCCAAGGCAAAAACACTGCATCAATATCTTGGGGATGATTATCAAGTGTTGGCGTCTTATGGGCATGTTCGGGATCTATTGCCTAAAACAGGGGCAGTGGATCCGGAAAACAATTTTGCCATGCATTATGAGCTTATAGAAAAGAATGCAAAATCAGTTAATGAAATCGCCAAGGCGCTTAAAAAAATTAATACACTTTACCTTGCAACTGATCCTGATCGTGAGGGAGAAGCAATTTCATGGCATCTTTATGAGCTTCTGAAGGAGCGCGGTCTTTTGGAGGGCAAAAATGTGCACCGCGTTGTTTTTCATGAAGTAACTAAAAGTGCGATAGATCATTCTATAGCCAATCCTCGAAAACTCTCTTCGGAATTAATCAATGCGCAACAGGCCCGGAGGGCGCTTGATTATCTTGTTGGATTTAATCTATCCCCCTTGTTATGGAAAAAGATTCGTCGTGGTCTGTCCGCGGGCCGGGTACAGAGTCCTGCTTTGCGCATGATCGTCGAACGGGAAGAAGAGATAGAAAAATTTATTACCAGAGAATATTGGTCGCTAGAGGCGGATCTGACTCAGAATGATGTAAATTTTATTGCAAAATTGACACAATTAAATAATGAGAAACTTAAACAATTCAGTATAGAAAATGGAAAAACGGCTGAGGAGGCACGTCAAAAACTGTTACAAATAGCCAATGGCAGATTAAAAGTTGATGCTATTGAAGAGAAACAGCGAAGGCGTCTGCCCGCAGGACCATTTATTACCTCTACTTTGCAACAGGAAGCAATCCGTAAACTGGGATTTACTGCACAACGCACCATGCGTGTTGCACAGCAATTATATGAAGGAATTGATGTTGGAGATGGTTCGGTAGGTCTTATAACCTATATGAGAACGGATTCGGTAATTCTTGCCGAAGAGGCTATCAAGGATATCCGGGCATTTATTACTGATCGTTATGGACGCGAAAAATTACCTTCACATGCACATCATTTCAAAACAAAATCAAAGAAT
Source organism: Gammaproteobacteria bacterium (assembly GCA_016198885.1). Taxonomy (GTDB): domain Bacteria; phylum Pseudomonadota; class Gammaproteobacteria; order Eutrophobiales; family Eutrophobiaceae; genus JAENIZ01. Next base: position 2,505 of record JACQHV010000017.1, on the reverse strand, counting down.
GCACAGGAGGCCCATGAAGCCATTCGTCCGACTTCTGTTTACCGCATTCCGCATGAAATCAAATCAAAATTAAAGGATGACCAGTACAGACTTTATGAATTGATCTGGAAACGGGCCGTCGCCTGTCAAATGAAACATGCAACGATTAATACAGTAGCGGTTGATTTTAATTGTGGCGCAGGAAATTTATTTCGTGCGACAGGGTCCACTATTGTAGATCTCGGATTCATGGAGGTATATCAGGAAGGACAGGATGATACAAAACAGGATAGCGAACAACGTATATTACCTGTATTGAAAGTAGGTGACGTTGTGAAATTGATTGATATAAGAGCTGAACAACATTTTACTGAACCTCCACCAAGATATACAGAAGCGAGCCTAGTCAAATCACTGGAGGAATACGGTATAGGTCGCCCATCTACATACGCAAGTATTATTTCAACGCTGGAACAACGTGAATACGTAGAACTCGATAAGAAACGATTTATACCAACAGAGGTTGGACGTATCGTCAATAAATTTCTGACTGAACATTTCGGTGATTATATTGATTATGATTTTACCGCACGTCTTGAAGATGAACTTGATGCAGTGTCCAGGGGAGAGAAAGAATGGATCCCCTTAATGCAGGAATTCTGGAAACCCTTTGATAAAAAGATCAAGGAAAAAGAAGAGAATGTCAGCCGAAAAGAAGCAACACATGCTCGCGAATTGGGGAGAGATCCCAAAACCGGGTTACCAGTATCGGTAAGAATGGGGCGTTATGGTCCCTATGTGCAGATAGGCACCCGTGATGACAATGAAAAACCGAAATTTGCAGGTCTCCGGCCGGGTCAACGTATGGATAATATTACTTTGCAAGAAGCGCTTCAGTTATTCAAACTGCCACGTATATTGGGTGTAACGTCTGATGGTGAGGAAGTCGCAGCAAATATCGGCCGTTATGGCCCTTATATTCGTTACGGTAATAAATTTGTATCGCTGAAAACGGAAGATGATCCCCACACTGTAACTCTTGAACGTGCTCTCGAGTTAATAGCAGAAAAGATAAAGGGAGATGCTGAAAAACAAATCAAGGTTTTTTCCGAGAGTGGTATTTCTATCTTGAATGGACGTTACGGTCCCTATGTTACCGATGGCAAGAAAAACGCTAAAATCCCCAAAGACCGGAAACCAGCCAGCCTTACTTTGGAAGAATCCCAATCCTTACTGGCGGAGGCCCCTGTGCGTAGCCGGCAACGCAGAAGACGTAAGACGGGTTGATTTATTATTTTTGCTTAATATTTGATAATTGCATCAATTAATTGATACTTCAAACATTATGGGAACAGCAAACACTTTCGTTGCCATCCTGATGGGTTCTGATTCAGATCTGACCGTTATGCAATCTGCGTTGGACATTCTTGATAAATTAGGAATAAGAAAAGAGGTAAAGATTACCTCGGCACATCGTACTCCGGAACGCACACATGCCTATATTAAAGATGCTGATACGAGAGGATGTGCGGTCTTTATCGCGGCTGCAGGGATGGCGGCGCACCTTGCCGGTACAGTTGCCGGTTTAACCCTTAAACCTGTCATTGGTGTTCCAATTGAAACCGGACCCTTACATGGGATGGATGCTTTGCTTTCAACAGTTCAGATGCCGGGAGGTATCCCTGTTGCCTGCGTTGCGATCGGCAAGGCCGGTGCTAAAAACGCCGCCTATCTGGCCGCCCAAATCATGGCACTCCATGATTCTGAATTAGCAAAACGTCTGCAGGCTGAACGTGCCGATAATGCCACGGAGATTGCAGATAAGGATGCTTCCATTCAAAAACAATTCAACTGAACTCTTACTTTCTTGAATCGCTGGCACCTGAATCGGGCAGCCCGCATACTCAAACGAGGTGGCGTCATTGCTTACCCAACCGAGGCAGTATATGGACTTGGATGTGTCCCAGAAAATTATGTAGCAGTAGCACGAATCCTTTGCCTGAAACGCCGGCCTATTAATAAAGGGCTAATCCTTATTGCAGGTGATCCAGAGCAGCTTGCCATGTATATCAGTTTTCCAAGCCAAGCTGTGAGGGATCAGGTAATGAACTCCTGGCCGGGACCGGTTACCTGGATATTGCCCGCCACCAAAGCTGTGCCACCGTGGATCACAGGAAATCGTACGACAGTCGCAGTTCGCGTCAGTAAACACGATCAAGTACGTGAACTATGCCGGATAGCGGGTGCGCTGGTTTCAACCAGTGCGAATCCGAGTCATTACCCCCCGGCTACATCAGCCAGGAAGGTTATGATGTATTTTGATCATACCTTGGACTACATATTGCCTGGAAAGGTGGGGCCGGAATCCCGCCCTACCGAGATCAGGGACGCAATAACGGGGATGGTTCTTCGCCAGGGTGGTTAAAAGACCACCGAATATTCAGTAGATATCATTGACAGCTTTTTGTAATTAAATGAAAATTATCGGCTTACTTTTTGGAGGGGTACCCAAGCGGTCAACGGGGG
>JACQHV010000218.1 GCA_016198885.1 Gammaproteobacteria bacterium | reverse complement strand
CGTCAAGACCATGCACCTGGCGGAGGTTTTGGTCCAAGTTTGAGGAAAGGGGCTAGGGATTAGGAAACACATATTGAACTGAAATAATGATCAAAGCCAACACCTGATCTCTAGCCCCTAGCTTCTAGTCCCTGTTTACAAAATATACCGGGTGAGATCATCATCCTGAATTAATTCACCAAGATGATCATTCACATATTTCGCATCAACGATAACCGTTTCGCCTTTCATCTCTGTCGATTCAAAAGACAGCGTTTCCAATAACCTTTCCATGACCGTGTGCAAGCGCCGGGCGCCGATATTTTCAGTGGATTCATTCACCTGCCACGCGATTTCCGCGATGCGGGAAATCCCGTCTTTTTTAAATTTCAACTCAACACCTTCAGTTGCCACAAGTGCGGCATATTGTTCCGTCAAGGATGCGTCAGGTTCAGTAAGAATGCGGATAAAATCATCCACGCCCAGTGCACTGAGTTCAACACGGATGGGCAGCCTGCCCTGCAATTCCGGAATCAGATCAGATGGTTTGGAAAGATGAAATGCGCCGGATGCAATAAAGAGGATATGATCTGTCTTGACCATTCCATACCGGGTTGAAACGGTCGAACCTTCAACCAACGGCAGGAGATCGCGTTGCACCCCTTCCCTGGAAACATCCGGCCCGCTGGTTTCAGAACGCCGGGTAATCTTGTCGATTTCATCCAGGAATACAAGGCCATTCTGTTCAACATTTTCAATGGCGCGCGCCTTGATGTCTTCTTCGTTGATCAGTTTTGACGCTTCTTCTTCTGCGAGTAATTTCAGCGCATCTCTAACGCGGAGTTTGCGCGTGCTCTTTCTCCCGCCGGCAACATTCTGGAAGAGGCTCTGTAATTGACTCGTCATCTCCTCCATGCCAGGTGGCGCCATGATTTCAACACCGATAGATGGCATATTTAGTTCGACTTCCAATTCCTTGTCATCCAGCTTCCCTTCGCGCAGCATACTCCGGAATTTTGCACGCGTGGTATTACTGTCTTCCTCATCTGTATCTTCGTAAGTCCGTGCCCGCGGCAGAAGAATATCCAGAACGCGTACCTCAGCCGCGTATTCTGCCTTATCCCTGACCTTTGCAATCTCGGTCTCGCGTGTCATCTTGACGGAGATATCCGCAAGGTCCCGGATAATTGAATCGACATCGCGTCCGACATATCCCACTTCCGTAAACTTCGTGGCTTCAATCTTGATAAAGGGTGCGTTCGCAAGCTTTGCCAGCCGGCGCGCGATTTCTGTCTTTCCCACCCCGGTCGGTCCAATCATCAGAATATTTTTCGGTGTAATTTCATTGCGCAGTTCCTTATCCACCTGCATTCTGCGCCAGCGATTGCGAAGAGCAATCGCAACCGCACGCTTGGCCGCTTCCTGTCCAATAATATGTTTATCCAGCTCGGTAACAATGGCTTTTGGCGTCAACTCCGGCATAAAAATAATTCCAGATAATTACAGTTACTATTTTTATAATTCTTCAATAGTCAGTGAACGGTTTGTATAAATACAGATATCTGCTGCAATATTGAGTGCCTTTTCAACAATTTCTCGTGCGGTCAACTCCGTATTTTTCAGCAACGCAAGCGCGGCGGCCTTGGCGAATGCCCCGCCTGAACCGATCGCCATGATATTATCTTCCGGTTCGATGACATCGCCGTTACCCGAGATGATGAGCGAAGTGTTTTTGTCCGCTACACATAACATGGCTTCAAGCCGGCGCAGCATCCGATCAGTGCGCCAGTCCTTTGCAAGTTCAACTGCAGAACGCATCAGATTACCCTGATGTTTTTCGAGTTTGCCCTCAAACCGTTCAAATAACGTAAAAGCATCCGCCGTACCACCGGCAAAACCGGCGAGGATCTGGTCCTTGAATAACCGTCTGACCTTGCGTGCATTTCCCTTCATCACGGTATCTCCGAGTGATACCTGACCGTCCCCACCAATGACTACCCGGTTATTCCTTCGAACAGATAATATGGTTGTACCCTTGAATTGCTCCAAGTGAACTCTCCTTTTATCAAAATAAAAATGACATTTTACCTAAGATTGTGCCGGTCAGTGAAAAAACAACTCCGGCCGGTAAATTATGCTAATCAGGAGTTTACTGAAAACTGTTATGAGCGAAAGTCAGACCAGTTAAAGAAACCGGCGAAAAGACGAGTTTACACGCCAGTATAATGAACATATTGAGCCGGTTTTTAACGCCATATGACCGGATACAATAGATTATCAGGTCTTCTTTCTCCGGGCGCGGGGATGTGCCTCGTCATAGACCCTGGCAAGATGCTGAAAATCAAGGTGCGTATAGACCTGCGTGGTACTGATGTCTGCATGGCCAAGCAATTCCTGAACGGCGCGTAAGTCACCGCTGGATTCCAGCAAATGACTCGCAAAAGAGTGGCGCAGCATATGCGGATGAACATGACTGGCCAGGCCCTGGCGTATGGCCCATTGTTTCAACCGTTGCTGGAAAGTACGTGGACTGAGCCGTTTACCACGGCGGCTGACAAAGGTGGCCGTTTCATGTTCATGTGTTAACTTTGACCGTTCATTGAGCCAATGTCTCAATGCATTAACAGCATATCGTCCAACGGGTACAGTGCGTGTTTTTCTGCCCTTGCCGGAAACCGTTACGACTGCATCTGCCAAATCAATATTACCCATATCGAGATTGATCAATTCTGACAGACGCAGGCCGGATGAATACATGAGTTCCAGCATCGCCCGATCGCGCACAGATAAAATATCCTGACCAGCAATATCGACCAGTTGCGTTGCCTGATCTGCATCCAGCGCTTTCGGAAGTTTTCGTGGTGACTTCGGCGCGTATATTCCCTGTGCCGGGTTCCGGCTTGCAAGTTTCAGATCATTCAGGTAACGATAAAATACCCTGACGGTGGAAAGATTACGTTGCAGGGATTTGCCCCCCGCACCCTGCCGGTGACGCCAGGCAATAAATCCCCGTATTTGCCTGCCATCAAGATCCTGCCAATGACGGATATCATGTGCATTACAAAACTCCAGTAATATCCTGAGATCGCGCTTATAGGCCTTACGGGTATGGAGAGAAAGATGCTGAAGTGTTTCAAGAAAACCATCAATTCTCTCCACTTCATTTTTAATCATGATGTCAGGGCTCAGATACCCAGGGTTTCAGGATAAAACTTAATACCTCTCCCATATTGGCCAATAATTCAATGCCCATACCGGGTTGAAATCGTTCCGGATCAAAACTTCCAATTGACAGAATTCCGTTCCACCCCGGGCCGTGTAATGGAACCATCACGGAAGACGCAATTTCATTTCCATCATCACCAAAGAGAAATACCTGTTGCTGATGTTTCATACGGCCACATAACGGTTCACGTTTATCAAAGATAGTTTTAAAGAGCGTCTTCTCTTCTGCATCCTGGCCCGCGAATTCATCCCCGGCATAGGAATCTATAAAAGCAGGTTCTGCAAACAAGCGTACAACTACCCGATCAGCATGAAAATTTCTTCTAAGGTTATCATACAGTGTAGTAAATATTTCCTTTGGTTCGGCGGTATCCATCAGGATCAATCCCAAATGGTGCATGCGGCGCGCCAGCTCCTCATTCTGGCGGGCAATCTCGATAAGTTCATGCAGTTGTTTACGGATCTGCTGGTTCTGCTCCCGCAAAACCGATACCTGGCGTTCCACCAGTGAAACGGCTTCGCCGCTATTGGCATGCGGAACCTCAATTTCGATTAACAGGTCCGGATGATCATTAAAGAATTCAGGGTTTTTAGCCAGAAAATCGGCAACGTCGCCGGCAGAAATAGGCGACATTTTTTGATTGGTTTCCTTCTGCGTAGTCATACTCTTATACGTCCCTCATAGACAAACGTCGCTGGACCGGTAATCCAGACAGGTTCACCTTCCCCTTGCCAAGATACCAATAAATGACCACCCTTAAGACTGACATTAACCTGCTCAGCTAACCTTTTATCACTATATCCTGCCACGACTGCGGCACAAGCACCACTCCCGCAGGCCAATGTTTCTCCAGTGCCACGTTCATATACACGCAGCCGGATATGCTGCCGGTCTACAATCTGCATAAATCCGACATTAACACCTTCCGGAAATACGCCACTTTGCTGCATTTCCGGGCCAAGGGTCTCAACCCTGGTCTGATCCACATTATCAACCACAAGCACTGCATGAGGATTTCCCATTGAAACTGCATTAAACGTTATATCCACACCGTTTATGCTGACCTGGTATTCTTTTTCACGCTTCCTGGCACGCATCGGGATATCCGCAGGTTCAAATTTTGGCACGCCCATGTTTACCCGCACCTGTCCGTCTTTCTGCCGATATAATTTCAGCAGACCTTCATTCGTCTCGGCGATGATCACCTCTTTTGTTACTAGACCCCTGTCATGGAGATAGGCGGCAATGCATCTCGCCCCGTTTCCGCATTGTGAAACTTCCCCACCATCCGGGTTGAAAATACGAAAGCGGACGTCAGTACCATCATTATCCGGTGGTCCTAGCAACAACACCTGATCACAGCCGATACCAAAACGCCTGTCGGCAAGCGTTTTCACCAGTTCAGGTCTCAGTGTGATATCCTGCGCGAAAGTATCAATGACAACGAAATCATTGCCCAGACCATGCATTTTCGTGAACGGGATTTCCATAAGGCCTAGAGTACAGGTAGTTTTGCAGGAAGCAAGACAGAATCGACTGAATAAGAAGTCAAATTACTTTTGTATTCCTGTCACCCCTCTGGGGTTTTGGAGAGTAGAGGTAGGAAACACACATTTTGCACCATGCTTCTCAATAATATTAATGATCTTTAACAACACATCCTGCTTGATTTCGTGATACCTGATCCCGTCAGTTGTGCTGGTAAAGGCATAAATAAAAAAATCCAGTGATAACGAGGCAAATTTGCTGAAATTTACGACCACTGTTTGACGGCTATCAATTCCATCATGTTCCTTTAACATTTTCTTCACTGCTGCAACGATATCCGCCATTTTGCCTGCGTCTTCATATCGAATACCGATCGTTTCATGGATGCAGCGGTGTGTCATACGGGACGGATTTTCCACTGATATAGTGTTAAAAACGGAGTTGGGAACATATAAGGGTCGTTTATCCGGGGTTCTGATGTGCGTTAATCGCCAACCGATATGTTCAACAGTCCCCTCAATTTCCTGATCCGGTGATCGAATCCAGTCACCTACTGAAAATGGCCGATCCAGATAGATCATCAGACCACCGAAAAAGTTTGCCAGCATATCTTTCGCGGCAAAACCAACAATAATTCCTCCAATTCCGCCAAATGCAAGAACACCGGATATGCTGTAGCCAAGCGTCTGTAAAATGACGAGGAATGCCGTAATAATGACTGAAATTCGCAATAATCTCGCAATCGCATCGATTGTTGTTCTGTCGAACTTTATTTCCTGTTGCTGCCTGTTGCTGATGATATGTTTCTCAGCCTGCCTGATAAAGTTCACCAGAAACCACGTGAAAGCGAAGACGACACCAATATCCCGAATTGGTTCTACGGCAGAAAATATAGCGGAATGGGTTTCCTCTTTGACAATTTCTGCGGCAAGTGTCAGACCAATCAACCATATCAATAGCGTTAAAGGTCGTGGCACTGCATCTATTAATGCATCGTCCCAATAAGATTTGGTCTTTTCAACCTGCGCGCGGATTTTTACAAGCAACCGGCTCTGAATAAAATTGATGAGAAGTGTTATGAAAACGACTATAAAAACCTGAATAATCCAGGATCTGATATCCAGATAAGTCATTACACCAAATAGCGTTTGCATAATATCCATGCTGTTTGTTTTTAGATGATTATTAATATACTGAAGTTATCTTATACCCCTGTCTGCCAAGAAGGGCCAATACGCCTTCCTCCCCCGGAAGATGCATTGCGCCTATTGCGATGAAAGCATTGCCCGTTTCAAGCACAGATTGCATCCTGTCAACCATGATATAGTTACGGTCAATCAACAATTTTCGTATCAGATTCTTATAGATCTGTTCTTCTGAAAATGAGTATTGATTGCTATAGTTAAACAGGCCTTGCAAATCCCTTTCAAGATAAAGGGATTTCATCTTTTCAAAATCCTTATTTATGATTTCATAATTACAAACTGTATCCAAAAGAAATTGTACCTGTGCTTCGATTTCTATTGAACTGAACACATTACCCTGTTCAGACAAACTTTCCAGTCCCTGCACTTCAGCACCATTCTGTTGAGCTGTATTCAGTAATTGCAGATCCAGCGG
>JACQHV010000214.1 GCA_016198885.1 Gammaproteobacteria bacterium | reverse complement strand
TAATAATATTAATATAAATAACTAAGAATCAAAGATTTTCCGGCCTTTTTATAGGCCGGTAAATAATTAACGAACACAGTCTGCATTCCACATCATCTCCCGTTTCAAATCCTGTTTCAGGCGGCAACTGATGTAATTGCTGAACCAGCCAGTCCGCCTCTTCACTGGTCAGGGATGAATCCGCCCGTTCAATCGCCTGGGCGAGATAATTCCGATTACGCAAACTGTCTGCAACATCAGACGTGTCTTTGGTAATACTGCCCGGGTCTTCATTCATCACTGAAAGCATTTTGCTGCCGTCAGCCATTGCCACATTTGGTGTTGACTCAACATTGTTCTCTTCTGCGACTAACAGGGATAGCGCATCACCTGTACTCAGGTAATCGTAATACCTCGATGCATCCTGCTTGTGGTATATCGTTTTGGATAAATTCTCCTGTGCAGGAATGGTTGCAGATTCTTTTAGTGGCTCTCCAGTGGTGATTTCAGGCTCAATATGATTCAGCGTATCGGATGTTGCTGTCGGTGTATCACCCGTCAATTTGTCCCTCATTTGATCAAGAGAAAACAACCATATCGAAATCAAGGTAATTGCCATCAGACCCAATGTTATTACAGCGAATTGATAACGTTGCCAGCCGGCAACAAATTCACTGTCACGTGCCGCCATATTGGCGTGTCTCCCCGTAACCTTATGAGTATTTGCGGCATAGGCAGCGAGCATCGCTTTGTCCGCCAGGATATTGATCCGCCGTAACAGGCCTTTTGAATAGTGTGCAATCTCGCGTATGGCCGAAGTTGTAAATACTTCGCCTGAACGATAACCACAGGCGCGCAAACGTGAATTAAGATAATCCCTGATCTCTGCCGGCTTGAATGGTTTAAGATAAAAACTGTAGGTAATACGTTCCTTGAGTTGCCTGATTTCACGCATCGAGATCATATGATCAAGTTCCGGCTGGCCGAATAATACAATCTGTAATAATTTATTCTGTTGCGTTTCCAGATTGCTGAGCAAGCGGATCTCTTCAAGCGTCGCTACCGGCATGCTCTGCGCCTCTTCAATAAACATGACGACCTGGCGGTTTTCAGAATGCCTCTGCAGCAGATATTTCTGCAGTTCATTCATTACCTTGATACGATTATCCTGGGTTGTAACAGGAAGTTTAAGTTCGAATGCGATCGCATGGAGAATATCGTCAGGAGAAAGACTGGGGTTGGCCAGATAGACAATTTCCACTTTTTCAGGCAACTCGACTTCCAGCATGCGGCACAACATGGTCTTGCCGCTGCCGACCTCGCCAACCACCTTGACAATACCTTCACCACTGGTGATGGCATATATCAGGGCATTGAGGACTGCGCCACGGTTCCCCCCCGGGAAAAACAGACTGGTATCAGGCGTGATCTTGAACGGGGCCTGATTTAATCCAAAATAAGCGTAATACATTCTTTATTTTTCCTCCCCCATCGATAGACGCTGCATCCTGCTATAAAGTGTAGTTCGATTTATACCCAATAAGCGGGCGGCCTTGCTGAGGTTTCCTTTGCTGAGTTCCAGTGCAGTGTTTATATAGCGTTTCTCCCATTCGCTCAAGGTATCGTCCAGTCTGAATTTTTGGCCAAGCAATTCCTGACGCACTTCTGTAGCCGAAGCTTTTTTCTCATTATAGGTTGAAGATACGATGTTCGTTTCGAATTCAGCATTTAATTCTTCTGCACTCACTGTCTTACCGGGATATTTTGCTCCCAGGCGTATGACTATGTTGCGCAACTCTCTCACATTGCCAGGGAAGCTGTATTCCTTGACCAGTTGCTCTGCTCCATCACTTAAAACAAATGGATTGGCGGATACTGAATAAACCCGCCGGAAATGATCAAGCAATATCAGGCAATCATTACCGCGTTCTTGGAGGGGTGGTACATTGATCGTCAATACACTCAACCGGTGGTAAAGGTCCTGTCGAAATTCTCCTGTCCTGAGAGATTCCTTCAGATCACGATTGGTTGCTGCGATGATCCTGGCATTGGATTTTCTCGATTGGGTCTCACCCAGTCGATAATATTCCCCATTTTCAAGCACACGCAGCAGTTTTGATTGCAGGTCGAGGGGTAGATCCCCTATCTCATCCAGAAACAGACTTCCTTTATTCGCTACCTCAAAAAAACCTGACTTGTCGGCCGTTGCACCGGTGAACGCCCCCTTGCTGTGACCGAATAATTGCGCTTCCAGCAACTCTGGTGAAAATGCCGCGCAGTTAAGGATCAGAAATGGCTCCCTGAAACGCGGACTCAGCTTGTGCAGATTTTCCGCAACCAGCTCCTTGCCGCTTCCGGACTCCCCCTCAATCAATACCGGATACGGCGTCTCTGCAAATTTCTGAATCAAACTGCGCAAGGTTTCAATGGCCGGACTTTCTCCGAGCAGGTTTTCTTTGTTCTTTTCGGTATCCTGCTGGGCCTGTTCCGCCTGCAACATCATTATCTGATGTTGCAGACGAGCCTTCAGCAAAGAGATATCACATGGTTTGGGTATAAAATCCACTGCGCCCAATGTCAGGGCATGCTGAATGTTCATCTGCTCGCTTTGGCCTGACAATACCAGAATCTTGATATCACTTTTGAGGCCCAGCAGATCATTAATGAGTGCAAAACCCTCCTCGGGTGAATGAGGTTTTGGTGGCAACCCGAGATCCACCAATGCGAGTGAGGGAATATTTTCCAGTGAATGCAGTACTGTGTTGGCCTGTTTGCGGCTCTCTGCTGTGCAGACATCGTATTTGTCCTGCAATACGATACCCAGAGATTCAACTATCAGGGGATCATCATCGACAAGAAGTAAACGGGGTTTACTCTTAACCCCAGCTTTAAGTGCACTGCTGGATTTTTCAGAC
>JACQHV010000213.1 GCA_016198885.1 Gammaproteobacteria bacterium | reverse complement strand
GCCCCCTCCCGCCAAGGGAGGGGGAAATAAATTTTGAGATAGGTTCTAATCACTGATCAAATTCCCTTGTCGCCGCGCGATATCCCTGAAATACCGGAGCGTACCACTTCAAGAATGATCTTCTTGTCCAGAGTTTCAATAAAGGCATCCACTTTTTCACCATTGCCGGTCATTTCGATGGTATAGGTATTTTCCGTGACATCGATGATTCGCCCGCGAAAGATATCCACCAGGCGTTTTATCTCTTCACGATTGTTATTTTTCGCAACCAGTTTGATTAATAACAATTCGCGTTCAATATGACGGCTGTCGTTCAGATCAATCACCTTGATCACATCGATCAGCTTGTTCAGGTGTTTGGTGATCTGTTCCATAATTTCGTCAGAACCGGACGTTACCAGTGTCATGCGCGAGACAGTCGGGTCCTCGGTGGGGGCGACCGTCAATGATTCAATATTAAACGCGCGTGCAGAAAAAAGTCCGGCTACCCGCGACAAGGCCCCGGCTTCATTTTCCAGAAGCAAAGATAAAATGTGACGCATGGCTCAGGCGAGTTCTCTTTCCGGGGGTAGATGCATCTCATGGTGCCCTTTCCCCGAGGCGATCATGGGATAAACATTCTCGGTTTGATCGGTGATAAAGTCCATCAACACCAGCTTGTCTTTCATCGCCAGTGCTTCCTTCAGTGCGCTTTCGACATTATTTGACTTTTCAATTTTCATTCCGACATGTCCGAAACTTTCCGCCAGCATGACAAAATCCGGCAATGCATCCATATAAGAATGTGAATAACGTCCTGCATAAAAAAACTCCTGCCATTGCCGCACCATTCCCATGTAGCGATTGTTGAGATTGATGATCTTGATCGGCAGGCCGTATTGCTTGCAGGTGGACAATTCCTGGATGCACATCACGAGACTGGCTTCACCGGTAATACAGGCAACAACAGCATCGGGGAAGGCGAGCTTGACCCCCATGGCGGCAGGCATTCCAAACCCCATCGTGCCAAGACCGCCTGAATTGATCCAGCGTCTGGGCTTGTCGAACTTGTAAAATTGCGCGGCCCACCTCTGGTGCTGGCCGACATCGGAAGTGATATAGGCATCACCCTTCGTCAGTTCATAAAGTTTTTCAATAACAAACTGCGGCTTGATGATCTTGCTTTTACGATCATATTTAAGGCAATCGATACTCTGCCACTCCTTGATCTGGTCCCACCAGCGTTTAAGCGCCTCAGCATCCGGTTTGGTCTTGTTTTCCTTGAGCTGGACATTCATATCGCGCAACACATGTTTCACATCGCCCACGATCGGAATGTCCACCGGGACATTCTTTGCGATCGATGACGGATCAACATCAATATGAACAATCTTCGCATAGGGACAGAACTTCTTCAGATCCCCCGTCACACGATCGTCGAAGCGCGCACCGATGGCAATCAAAACATCGCATTGATGCATGGCCATATTGGCCTCATAGGTGCCGTGCATACCCAGCATGCCGATGAATTGCTTGTCCGTTGCCGGATAAGCGCCGAGTCCCATCAGGGTATTGGTGATGGGATAGCCGAGGATCCGGGTAAATTCGATTAATTCCTCACTGGCACCGGACAGGATCACACCACCGCCGGTATAGATCATCGGTTTTTTGGCCGAGAGGATCAGCTCGACCGCGCGCCTGATCTGGCCGGGATGGCCTTTGACAACAGGCTTGTAGGAACGCATATCGACGGTTTCAGGATATTCATATTCACAACTGTCCGCCGTGATGTCCTTCGGGATGTCCACAACCACAGGTCCCGGGCGGCCGCTCGTTGCCACATAAAATGCGCGCTTGATGGTCTTTGCCAAATCGCGCACATCCTTGACCAGGAAATTGTGCTTCACACAGGGACGAGTGATACCAATCGCATCGACCTCCTGAAAGGCATCATTACCGATCAGATGCGTGGGTACCTGACCTGTGAATACCACCAGCGGAATGGAATCCATATAGGCCGTGGCAATGCCCGTGACGCAGTTGGTTGCGCCCGGCCCGGAGGTAACCAGAACCACACCGGGTTTGCCGGTCGCCCGCGCGTAACCGTCAGCAGCATGAGTCGCCCCCTGCTCATGCCGCACGAGGATATGGTTCAGCTCTTCCTGTTTGTACAATTCATCATAGATATGCAATACAGCGCCGCCGGGATAACCAAACACATGTTTGACCCCTTCTTCTTTCAGGGCACGAATGAATATTTCCGCACCGCGCAGGATTTCTTTTGCTTTACCCACTGAGCTTATTTCCGCTGTCTCTTGATGGAATTCAGTCTGAAACGTGTGAAATTACTGGCATTCTGTGCACAGGTCAAGTTGTGCTATGCACAAACCCTGGTAATTTAACGGATTGTTAGAGGAACTTGCGAAATTCTGTAGATTGAGCCAGTTGCGATACCATACATAAATTCGGGAATTTCAGAAAGAACACAGCAATGCAGATATCTCAATATCTTCTGGCCACACTGAGAGAGGCCCCGGCCGATGCCGAGGTCATCAGCCACCGTCTGATGCTGCGGGCGGGAATGATCCGTCAATTGGCCGCCGGCATTTATACCTGGCTGCCCCTGGGACTGCGGGTGTTGCGCAAGGTTGAGGCCATTGTGCGGGAAGAGATGGACCGGTCCGGCGCCCAGGAAGTATTGATGCCGGGAGTACTGCCGGCTGAACTCTGGCAGGAATCCGGGCGCTGGGACGAGTACGGCCCGGAACTGCTGCGCCTGAAAGATCGGCATGAGCGGGAGTTTTGTTTTGGCCCGACCCACGAGGAAATCATTACCGATCTGGTGCGCCGTGAAATCCGCAGTTACAAGCAACTCCCCGCCAATTTTTACCAGATACAGACCAAGTTCCGTGATGAAATCCGGCCCCGTTTCGGCATCATGCGCGCGCGTGAATTCCTGATGAAAGACGCCTATTCATTCCATTTGACGGAGGAATGCCTGCAAAAGACCTATGATCAAATGTATAAAACTTATTCCCGCATCTTTGATCGCCTCGGGTTGAAGTACCGCGCCGTCGAAGCAGATACCGGCAATATCGGCGGCAATGCTTCGCACGAATTCCATGTGCTGGCGGATTCCGGGGAAGACCGGATCGTATACACCGACAATGGACAATATGCCGCCAATATCGAAATGGTCCCTGTGCATGATTCAGACGCGACACGTCTCGCACCCAACCGGAAAATGGCGACTGTGGCTACACCGGACCAGCATACAATTGCAGAAGTCAGCCAGTTTCTTAAAGTACCGGAATCACAATGTGTAAAAACATTAATCGTTAAAGGAAGCAACGTCCCACTCGTGGCACTGGTACTGAGGGGCGATCATGAACTGAACCGGATCAAGGCGGAAAAACTTCCGGAAGTCTCCAAACCGCTCGAATTTGCCAAAACCGAATTAATTAAAAAGAAAATCGGCTGTGATATCGGGTCCATCGGTCCCGTCAATCTGAAAATCCCTGTCATTGCAGATCACAGTGCCGTTCAGGTTTCAGACTTTATCTGTGGTGCGAATGAAGAAGGCAAACACCTGACGGGTGTTAACTGGGGGCGGGATTTACCCGAACCTCGATCTGCTGATATTCGTAATGTTGTAGCGGGAGAACCTGCGCCGGATGGTTCAGGGCCACTCAAGGTAGCGCAGGGAATTGAAGTCGGTCATATCTTCCAGTTGGGCATAAAATACAGTAAAGCCATGAAGGCCACCTGTCTGGATGAAAACGGTGAGGCGAAAACACTCATCATGGGTTGTTACGGAATTGGTGTGTCGCGCATCGTCGCTGCCGCTATCGAACAAAACCATGATGACCGCGGCATCATCTGGCCGGTAAATATCGCGCCTTTCCATGCCGCACTCATCCCGATCAACATGCACAAGTCACAGCGCCTGCGTGATGCCGTGATGAAGCTTTATGATCAATTGCAGACAGCAGGGATTGAAGTCCTGCTGGATGATCGCAAGGAACGCCCCGGCGTCATGTTCGCCGACGCGGAACTGATCGGTATCCCGCACCGGTTGACGTTCAGCGAAAGCGGACTGGATAAAGGAATGATTGAATACAAATCACGGCGTGATGGAGAGGAAAAAGAGATTGTGTTGAGTGATGTGGTGGAGTTTATGCGTCGCTCACTTACGTCCATGTAACCGCGACATTAGTGCATCCATGCACGTCAGTCGCTCACTTACGTCCATGTAACCGCGACATTAGTGCATCCATGCATGTCAAAGGACGCTTATAGATCAAAACTCGCGCCTGACATAATTATTCAGGCGGCTTTATGATGGCTTGCCTTCACATGCAGGGATATATCTGTAACATCCTGAAGTATTTTGACAATAGTAAAAATATTATCTGCTGTTGGATTGCCTTTCGGACCAAGCATACGGTGTATGCTTTTACTATCTTTACCGATTTCTTTTGCTAATACCTCAAACCCGATTGTTGCATTAATGTAATCACGCAATAGTGCTTTACCTGTATCGAGATCGCCATCAAGCAATGTCCCGATCGCTTCAACAAGCAAGGCACGGCGAAACCGCGTATCTTTTTGTACCCGAATTGCAATTGTTTCTTTAAAATCCCGTGTAAGTACCATAATTCAATCTCGTCCCTCTTTCTTTCTTACCTTGTAATCTTCCCACAATTTCTGTGCAAATTTTATATCCGAATTTTGCTGTTTTTTTGTACCACCATTCAGAATAATGACCAATAAATTACCATCATGTCCAAAATAGATACGGTAGCCCGGCCCAAAATCAATTTTATATTCAAATACACCTTTACCAACTGACTTCGTATTGGAGAAATTCCCCTGCTCCATCCGGTAAAGTGCTGTCGTAATTCTTGCCGCTGCATCTGCATGCAACTGTGACAACCACCTGCCAAATTGAGAATTTCCATGTTTGTCCAGATATTCGACTAATTTCCTTGTCGTCATTACTCAATGGTAACTTATATGTTACTTATGTCAAGTGATATTATGAGTAATGTTAGTGTCGCAAGCGCATGAATGCCTACATGGACGATAAATAGGGACATTCGAGTGCCGCGTGCGAATGGATTCGTAGGAGAGCGGCCGTAGGTAGTAGAAAATGTCTGGAACTGATTTTCGAGCGCAAGAACGGCCTGTTCCCAGTCCAGGTTTTTTTGTATTAATTCAAATCACTCTTTCTTCTTCTCACAATCAATTATATATTGCTCTCTCTTTCTACTGGCCCTTTCGTAGTCCAGTGTTGTTGGAACACCAGCCAGGTAATTATTATCCATCCCGCCGTAGCCCAGTTGCCCGAACCCCCGCCGGTGCGGATCGTAGTTAGGTACCGGATAACGTTCATAGGCTTCCGCCTCGCAGTCCTTTTTTTCCATATCATATTCTGCAAAGGCGAACAGTGGCACAATAACCAGTAACGTAAATATTTTCATATCTATAAATTCTAGCTTATTTTGGATTCCATAAAGGTGGACTGGATGAAGGAGTGATTACCTACAAATCATGGGGTAATGTGGTTGACTTCATCCACCCCCGTTTAACGAAATAAACATTCTGACTTCTGGCTTCAGAATTTTGTATAAAAATGATTTCCTCGTCGATCGCACCACTATAATTACGGATATATCCATGACATGTTATCCAGGCAGGAGAATGCATTACTATGCCAGAGAAGTCCCGCTGATATGGACCGTTTCATTTCCGCACATGCGCAAGACTCTGACTGGCATGTTGCACTGGGTCAATGTCTTGCCTGTGCAGCACCGATACCTGAAGGGTTCAATCTTGGATTTGTCTATTGTTCGGACCTGTTCGCGGCGGTATCCGGTGAAATCGTCCGGCAACTGAAGAGTGACACCGGCATTGCACACTGGGTGGGCAGCGTAGGCGTGGGGATTTGCGCCGCAGGTCGTGAATATCACAGTGAACCGGCTATTGCCTTGCTGCTGTGTCAATTGCCACCTGCATCCTTCACAGTCTTTTCTACGAATGCGGATAACCAGGACGCCTGTTTCCGGCAATGCCGGCAGGAATTGCAGCAGCGTCCAACACCGTTTGCAATAGTACACGGCAATCCCGCCCTGGAGACAGTACCGGACGTGATTGTGGGCCTGAGCAAACTGATGGGGGATGGCTTTCTCGTCGGCGGCCTCGCCAGTTCACGGGGCGATTATGCCTTGATCGCAGATGCGCCGACACAAGATGCATTGTCGGGCGTCATGTTCAGCGATGAGGTCGCCATCAGCACACGTCTGACCCAGGGCTGTTCCCCGATGGGTGAGCGGCATGTCATCACCAGTTGCGAGGAAAACCTGATCATTACGCTCGATGACCGGCCCGCCTTCGAGGTGCTGAAACAGGAAGCCGGTGAGATACTGGCGAATAATCCGCAGCGCATGGCTGGCTATATCTTTGCCGGCCTGCCGATACGCGGATCGGATACCGGAGATTACCTGGTCCGCCATCTGGTGGGTATTGATCCCAACATGGGTATCATTGCCATCGCAGAGCGGGTCACTGCCGGTAACAGCATGATCTTTTGCCGCCGTGATCCGCAGACCGCTTACGCTGATCTGCTGCGCATGTTGAATGCAATCAAGCCCGGGAAAAAACCACGGGGGGCATTGTATTTTTCCTGTACCGGCCGGGGACAGAACCAGTTCGGTCCCGATTCACGCGAACTCAAAACCATCATGGAGGTGCTGGGAGATATTCCACTGGCCGGATTTTTCTGCAATGGTGAGATCTCCAACAATCGTCTGTATGGCTACACCGGGGTACTGACACTGTTTCTTTGAGTCAGATATGACTATAAGAG
>JACQHV010000016.1 GCA_016198885.1 Gammaproteobacteria bacterium | reverse complement strand
GGGGAAATAGATTTTGAGATAGGTTCTAGTCACTAGTTACTAATTTCTAATCGCCAGTAGTTGCCACGTGCTCTGAATGTCGGCAATGATTATACTTGATGTAATCATGGCCGGCCGGATTCCACAGAATTTCATCGACGATTTACTGACCCGAACAGACATCATTGATGTTATTGACAGTTATGTGCCATTGCGCAAGGCGGGCCGTAATCACCAGGCCCTCTGCCCGTTTCATGATGAAAAAACACCTTCTTTCACAGTAAGCCAGGAAAAACAGTTCTATCACTGCTTCGGGTGCAGCGCGAATGGCACGGCGATCACCTTTCTTATGGACTACAAAGGAATGGATTTTGTCGAGGCAATAGAGGAACTTGCCTCACGGGCCGGGGTAGAAGTACCGCGTGAAGGCGGCATATCTCACAAAGACAGTGGTTCAGCCGAACTCTATGAACTCATGGAAATGGTCGTCCGGTACTTCTGCCGGCAATTGCGCGAACATGCTGAAGCGCATCGTGCTATTGATTATCTGAAGGGACGAGGAATCTCAGGTGAACTCGCGGCTGAATTTGAACTGGGATTCGCCCCTTTAGGCTGGGATAACCTGCTAAAGGATCTTGGAAACTCCAATGCCTCGCAGGAACGTCTTGCCAGAACGGGGATGATCCTGAGGAAGGAAACAGGTGGCTATTATGATCGCTTTCGTGATCGCATCATCTTCCCAATCCGTGACCAGCGTGGCCGTGCGATAGGTTTTGGCGGGAGAGTGTTGGACGAGGGGACACCCAAGTACCTGAACTCACCGGAGACGCCAATATTTCACAAGGGCCGCGAACTCTATGGTCTTTATCAGGCGCGTCGTAAACTGAAAGACCTCGATCATCTGTATATCGTGGAAGGTTATATGGATGTATTGGCGTTGGCGCAATACGGTATCCAAAATGCCGTTGCTACCCTGGGAACAGCGGTCACCCCGGAACACCTGGATCGACTGTTCAAGGTCTGTCCCCAACTCATATTTTGCTTTGACGGTGATGCAGCGGGACAGAATGCGGCCTGGCGTGCATTGGAGATCTCCCTGCCCCTGTTGCGTGACGGACGCCAGTCCTATTTCATGTTCATGCCAGAAGGTGATGATCCGGACAGTTATGTACGTAAATACGGCAGTAAACAATTTGAGGACACTTCGGGTTATGTGCCGCTCTCTGATTATCTGTTGAATACACTCAGGCAGGATACAGACCAGAAAACCCGGGAAGGCCGTGCCCTGCTGGTGGAGAAAACCATTCCCTATCTTTCGAGATTACCCGCCGGGGCGCTGCGTGAATTATTATTGAAAGATATTGCTTCATATAGTGAGTTGTCAGTAAAAGACCTCAAACAACTGTTGCAGGATAAACAGCAAACCCAGCAAAAACAGCAGCGGAATATCCATCGGTCAGCCCTGAAACAGGGTGACTCCACACTAATCGGCAAGGCTATTCGCCTTCTGTTACACCACCCTTCCATTGCTGAATTGGACAAGACCAGTGCTGAATTGACCAACATTAATGTTCCGGGAATTGAATTTTTGCAGGAATTGCTGGCCTTTATAATCAGTCATCCGGACACTACTTGCGCTGGAATCCTGGAGCATTGGCGCAACAGTAAATTTGAACGCAGATTGAATGAGCTTGCTTCCATGGAAAGCCCATTAACTGAAAAGCATGAAATTGAAGCGGAGTTACAGGGAATTATTTCGAAGATTAAGCAGACCCACCAAAAGAAGCAGAGACTGGCACGATCACAGACGATCAGTAATCTCGAAGAACTCCGTAATCTCTATACGGCAGATCACACCCCGGACCATAAAGAACAGTAGGTAGTGGGTCAGGATGTCATTCCAAGGAGCGGTCGCGACGAGGAATCTTAAGATTCCTCCCTACGGTAAAAACTAAGGATTTAGCTCTACGCTCGAAATGACAAAGTGGAAAAATCCGGGGAAAAATTCAAATTAGGACACTACCGAACAGTAATCAAACTGGCGGCACTGGCTATCGTGTGCTAAAATTGTTCGTTTAGGTTAACTAATTATTTATCTAATCTATCAATGACTTACATTAGCAAATTTTGAACCAACAAGCAAATTTTGAACCAACATGCCCATGGAAAATCTTGAACATATCGAACAAACCGATGAGCAATCGCAATTGAAGATACTCATTGCGAAAGGAAAGGAGCAGGGGTTTCTGACCTATCATGAGGTTAATGATCACCTGCCCGATGACATCGTCGATCCTGAGCAGATTGAAGATATCATTAATATGATCAATGACATGGGTATCACGGTCTACGAATCACCACCCGACCTCGACATCATCATGACTGACAGTACCGAGGGGCCTGATGAAGAGGCCGCTGCCGAAGCCGCCGCAGCACTCGCCAGTGTTGAAAATGAATTTGGCCGCACTACTGATCCTGTTCGCATGTATATGCGGGAAATGGGTACGGTGGATCTCCTGACCCGTGAAGGCGAAATCAAGATAGCAAAGCGGATAGAAGAAGGTATTAATCAGGTACTGGAAGCCCTTGCCTGTTATCCGGGAACGATTGAAAACCTGATTGATGCCTTTAAGGCAATTAAAGGTGAAGAACTCAAACTGAGTGACATTATCATCGGCTTCAGTGATACCGAGGAATATCCTGATAGCGGACATATACCGGTTGATACGCATACTAATGAAGATATCTCACCAGGTGATATTGATGATGAGAATGATGAAGATGCCGATGCCGTCAGCGAAGATGAACCAGAGACTACACTTGACCCGGAGGAAGTACGGGAACACATTGAAGCGATTGAAAAGATTTATAACAAATTAAGCCGATCTATCAAACGTAATAGCCGGGATCATAAAAAATCAAAGGTGCTTCAGGATGAATTATGTGAACAATTCCTGGGCCTGAGACTGACTCCCAAATTCATTGACCATTTGACCAATAATGTCAGGAATCTTATTGAAATAATTCGCAGCGCAGAGCGCAACATCATGAACCTCTGTGTAAAAGAAGGCAAAATGCCGCGCAAGGAATTCATCAGTTCATTCCCGGGAAATGAGACTAATACTCAATGGACCAAATCGTTAGCCAGGGCGCGCAGCAAGGATTATGCAAAAAATATCAAGGAATTGCAGAATGACATCATCAAGATTCAGGAGAAATTGGCAGATATATTCAATGATGATTTAAGCATCTCGCATATCAAGGAAATCAATCGCCGTGTTTCCATTGGTGAAGCCAAAGCCAGGCGTGCAAAGAAAGAAATGGTCGAGGCCAATCTCCGGCTGGTAATTTCAATTGCCAAAAAATATACCAATCGTGGCCTGTTGTTTCTGGACTTGATTCAGGAAGGCAACATCGGTCTTATGAAAGCAGTTGATAAATTTGAATACCGCCGTGGTTACAAATTTTCAACTTATGCGACCTGGTGGATCCGTCAGGCCATTACACGCTCAATTGCTGATCAGGCACGCACGATACGCATTCCGGTGCATATGATAGAAACGATTAACAAACTTAATCGCATCTCCAGACAGATCCTGCAGGAAAAAGGCCGCGAGCCAACACCTGAAGAACTCGCAGAACGCATGGAAATGCCGGAAGAGAAAATACGCAAGGTTTTGAAGATTGCCAAGGAACCGATCTCCATGGAAACACCCATTGGTGATGACGAAGATTCCCATCTCGGTGACTTTATTGAAGATTCGAATATTCTGGCGCCCAGTGACTCGGCAGGTTTTGAAGGTTTACGCCGATCAACACGGGAAGCGCTGGAAGGCCTTACCCCACGTGAGGCAAAGGTACTGCGCATGCGTTTCGGGATTGATATGAATACAGATCATACTCTGGAAGAAGTCGGGAAACAGTTTG
Organism: Gammaproteobacteria bacterium; assembly: GCA_016198885.1. Taxonomy (GTDB): domain Bacteria; phylum Pseudomonadota; class Gammaproteobacteria; order Eutrophobiales; family Eutrophobiaceae; genus JAENIZ01. Next base: position 128 of record JACQHV010000016.1, on the reverse strand, counting down.
ACGTTACCCGTGAACGCATCCGTCAGATCGAAGCCAAGGCGCTGGAGAAAATCAAAGAGCATGAGCACATGAGGAAGTTGAAGGACTACTGATCGTGTACCAGCGAGAGCTCCAGGTGGCGCTTACTC
>JACQHV010000215.1 GCA_016198885.1 Gammaproteobacteria bacterium | reverse complement strand
TATTTTTTATTATTTAACTTATTCGCATGATTACGTAATGATCCAATATCTTTAAAATACAAACATCCTTCCGCGCCAACACCATCATCAGGTTTGATGACCCAGCCATTTTGAGTATCAGAAAGAAGCGTAACATCTGTCCAGGTCCGGACACAGGGAATATTAAATCTTGATAAATGATCAATTGTACGTGATTTACTTGCGGCAAGTTCTATGGCGTCAGGCGAACAACCAATGATTTTGCAATCCTGTTTTTGTGCCATAAGGGTTAATTGATGTAAAACACCATCAGTCTCCGGTGCGATTATCCATGCTGCATCACTTTCCTTCATACATTCCAGCCACGTATCCCAGGCATTAACTCCCGGTTTTAGTGACTTTACCTTTCCGGTGGGCATGTGTAATCTCGGGTCGCGCGTTATCAGAAGATCATCCATGCCGGCATCCTGCAGATCACGTAATAACGCCGATAACATTATATCTCCTTCACGTGCCAGGTTTGCGGGCAATTCTTTATCCTGTAAACCTCCACCTGTGATAAATTCACAAATAAATAAACGCATTAACTTAAATGATATTGGTAATTAGTGATAAGTGATTAATATCATTTTAAACTGCCAGTTACCAATTACTAATAATCAATTACTAATTATTATCATGGTCATTATTCCGGTTATTGATCTATGCCAGGGACAGGTTGTCCATGCGGTAAAAGGGCAGCGTGATCGATATTTGCCGATACAATCACAACTCTGCCATGGTGCAGATCCGGGTGATATTCTGCAGGCTTTTCTGGATATCTATCCATTTGAAATAATTTATATTGCTGATCTCGACGCTATTAACGGTAAAAAAAGTAATGACGACATTATCAACAAGTTGCAAAGACAATTTCCCACACAGAATTTCTGGCTTGATTATGGGGGCTCATCAAAAGAAGAGGTAATACAACATCAACGCCCCCTGATAAGCCAGATAATTGGCAGTGAAAGCGGGATCAATCCTGATACGCTGGCAGTGTTGCAGGACATATCCCCCTTTCCGATTCTGTCACTTGACTTTAAAGATGGCCATTTTATCGGTGATCACACATTACTAAAACATCCGGAAGTCTGGCCGGATAATATTATTATAATGAATCTGAGCCGCGTAGGTTCCGGTTTGGGACCTGATTTTGAACTGCTTGATCAAATCAAATCACTCGCCAGTGATAAAAATTTCTATATTGCGGGCGGGATAAGAAATCAGGGTGATTTTAAACAACTTAAGACAATTAGCCTTACCGGTGTATTAATTGCTACCGCATTACACAACTGTCAAATTACCTGCCAGGAAATTTCTGAATTTATTTGAAATGCAGAATAAAAAATGCCCTGCATTGCAGGGCATTGTCACAGCAATGGCTGATCCAATCAGCCTGACTGCATTATTGTTATTTATTGTTATTTATGAGCCGCAAACGGATGTTCGGTTGTTCCTTTCTTTTTCACAACTTCAGCCGCCTTAGGTTCACGGGCAACCGCGCGCTTAATGGAGAGCTTGGTCGCTTCGTAGTTGAAGTCCTGGATCTTGGTATTGTTTTCCGCCATCCAGTGAATAAATACACCGACAGTGATAAAAATATCATCTGCTTCATTGGCCGGGATGGTACCGTCTTCAACGCAATCCATAACCGCCATGGCCACAGCACGTTGTGCCGGACCGAACATTTGTACAGCCTGGGTTGCACCCTTGATTGTCACCTTGTTATACAAAATGGTATTGGGTCTACATGGCAGATTGGGTGTAACCAGTGCCATCAAGGTCGTAAAGCCGTCCTTATTGTTTGTCAGGGCATGACAAAATGCACTCTCCACAGCACTGCCGCGTGGTCCCATCAACGTGTCGACGTGAGCAATTTCATTACCATCACCAACCAATGCTTCACCAACAAGTACTCTATCAATGACCGCCATCTTCTTATCTCCTCCAGTTAGAAAACAAAAGAGTTTTTTGAAAATAGACATTACTGCCTTCCTATCATTTTTAATTTAATTTAGTATTGCCCTACTAATTTTGCTGGGTGACACAGATATAATCTATGTACCGGCAATTCTATTATTTAGTCAGCTCATATAGCAACAGACTCGCTGCGGTGAGATCCGCACTTGTGCCCGGGTTGATATTTGAGTCTTTCAGCTCCTTGTCAAATTCCAGTAATGCACTGATGGCATTATCCGGTTTTTCATTCTTTTTAAACTTTTCAGCGATTGGGATCGCTCTCTTTCTTGTCTGTTCTGCTACCTGCCCCCCTGATTTCCTCTGGATATGGGTATCCGGAAAATCAGCCAGAAACGTGAGGTAACACGCAACGGTTGCCCATTCTACACTATTCCATCGCCGGGTGAATATTTTTATGCACCCAAGACCCGTCACAAATACATCGTGAAAACCGGTAACATATTGTCTGGCAATGTAATCACGTTGCTGAACCTCGGCCATTGCTTCCAGTAATCTGCAACCTGCCGGTAAATTTACGTCATATTTATCCGCCTGTCCAAGCCCGCCCGGGTTTGCAAGGCGGATGGCCTCAAATACCCGATTTGTTTCTTTTTCATCCAGCATTTCAAGTTCCATAATCAACTTTTTTTGCAATGCAGCAGTATTCTTGGTATTCCATGTCTCTACCGCCTTTATCAAAGGCGCAAACAGTAACACCATCCCCAAATTCGTATTACATTTCACTTGCGCCTGTATTGCCTTGATACATTTCAGAATGCGTTCACCGATAGAGAGTCCCTGATTGCAAAGAATGGGGGTAGCGAGTTCCGCGCTCACAATAAAATCATTCACCGTCATACCGTGTCCCTCAGCATAACGGCTGACATTCCCGGGTTTGAGTGCATTGATTTCAGTAAGAAAGCTGGACATAACGACCTTTTCAAGGTCAACCTGACATGCCCTTTGTCCCATCAGGACTGTACCGTCAAGGCATGTGTTTCACCGATACGCCGGACAAAATGATCAACCAAACTGGAAGCAATATTGAATTCTGTAACCCCCTGCAATCCCCACCAGGCAGGAACTCCATTAACCTCGATAATCTGTAATTGCCCGGTGGCATCAGGGATCAAATCTACCCCGGCGTAGTCAGCATTAATCGCACGTACCGCGGATTCGGCGAGTTCGGCCAAGTTGGCGTCTAAAGATAAGGGTTCACACCTGGCACCCTGGGCACGATTTGTAATCCAGGAGACTCCGCGCCGCAGCATTGCTGCCCGCGCCTTTCCATCAATAACGAAAACACGAATATCAAACCAGTCAGTCCCACCACGTTCAACAAAAGATTGTAAATAATAAAGACCGGTAAATTTTTCATCATGAATAAGCCCCGTATCAACGTTGATCAAATGTATACCTATGCCTTGTGATCCAAACAGGGGTTTAATCACCAGACGATGTCCCCTGGCAAATTCCATACGGCAAATTTCCTGTGCCTGTTCAAGTGATTCAAATACCCAGGTTCTTGGTGTAGGCAGTCCCGCCTGTTTGAGTAAAAAACTGGTCATGGCCTTGTCGACAGTGCGTTCAATGGCGCGAGGATTGTTGTAAACGACTACTCCCAATTCAACCAAGGCATGCAGGACATCAAGTCGGAAAATCACCTGTTCCAGGGTGCCACCGGGAATACCCCGTACAAAGACACCCAACGGAAGTTGCTGTTCAAAACCAGGCATTCTGATCAAAGCATCAGACTCATCAAACGTTAATTGGCACTCTGTCAGCGAAAGATACCTGCTACCAAGACCATGGTGATCAAGCGCAATGGTCAACTGTTCACCATGCCAACCAGGTTCATCAGTGACTATAGCGATTTGCGGGATGTTTTTACCCACTCTTATTTCTGAATGATTTATCCAGCAAGACTTTGTCTATTTTACCGGCATGGAATGTATTACCACTTATCAGTGATGTCACTGCCACGCGGGCCGGACTGAATAACATGGGATCAATCTTGTAGAAATCAAACCCTACATCCTTGAATACTTCACCGAAGGGCTTGCCGTAATCTTTTGAGGCGCTACTGGGTAATTTGTTCGCCAATTCTTCAACATCACCATCAGCGGCATGTACGAACAGATGAACCTGACCGGCAAACAGTATTGCATCATTGGTACGGCTCATTGCCGTCATTAAATCCCGGGATGGCGGGCATAGTGGCGCACTCCCTGCACCATCGATTATTTTTTCTAGTGGAAATCCAAGCGCATGGACTTTATGCAGCGCAGTCTCAAGCACCCTGGCTACCACCTGCACACTCCCGCTCAGACTGGTGGTTGGCGTAATAATCAGGGTTAATTTATCAGTTGATATTCCACATTGCTCACTGATCATGTCTGCTAACCCTGCTGGCGGCAGGATATCTGTTTCAATAACTATACATGCGCAATCTGCACTATCCCGGTAACCAAGCTCCTTGAATAACTCTTCTTTGCTACCCATGGCACGGCCGGGGCCGGATCCCAGTGCTTTAAAGGCATTTTTCCCCGCACCATGCGAGAGACCCCAGCCGGCATATTGACTGGCGAGACAGGCAATTACCGGGTGTGAGGTATGTACATCGATCTGCCAGGACCAATGATCAAAATCAGTTGTGGCACGCAAATTGACAGAACCGAGTCCCCCAAGACAAATTTCGGCAATCCGGCGACCGGCTTCAAGTCCGCCTGGTACTTTAATGCCGGCATCGATAACAGCAGTGCCATTCTCAAGCGCAGAAACACTTAAACGCAATTGTTCAGCATTATCAATCAGGGAATGCACCAGCGGTGCAGACAGTTTATTGACACTTGGAAATTCTTTGGATTCTTGCATATTTACTTTTATTTTTTCAGTCAGCATGGTGCTCATAATTATGCGGCCCGTCTTTCTTTTTTCAGTTGCTTGTATAAGAGTTGTTTACGATCTTCAATTAATTGTATTACAGAATTCAAATCTGCCGTCTGGGCCTGAATGGTACATATCGGATCCTCTGCAGACACTTTTCTACCCGGTTGTGTTTTGTCAACAACCCAGGCAGGCCATGATATTCGAGGCATAATAAAATCCGAATCAGCATAAATAACCCGATGGGCACGGAAATTTTTGTGTCTCTCTGGAAGTGCAATTAATTTACCCTGACATGCCATGATGTGTGCATAAAACAGACTGTTATTATTCTCATGCAACTCAAATGTCGCCGTTGGCCTAGGATTGATCTCAAGCACATGAATTTGTCCGGTATTATCCACGATCATATCCAGTCCACACAGCCCGACCAGTTGTAATTCCTGAGACAATAACCGGACGGCTTTTTCAAGCGATGCATACAATGGCGCATCAAGATCAGGCAAACTGACTGCACCGGTGTAACGATAATCGGAGGCATCTGATGCATACGTCCATGTCTCATTGATACCAACAATGCAAATATCCTTACCGCTTGCAAGAAATATAATTGATAAAGGCCGTCCTTCAAGTTTTTCCTGTATATAATAATGAGTAGGGATTCCTTCAACATTTGTATATTTGCGAATATGTCCACCCCCTTCCCCCCCTGTTAACTTCAGCAACCACTCACCCGAATCTCTCTTGAGATGTACGTTTGTCTGTGGATGCGGAATATCGAGATCATCAAGCAGGGAGAAAAACCGTACCGGATCCTTGCATTTCTGCACAACTTCAGCTGTGTTACCGAACAGCCGCCAGTGGCAACTGATAAACTCAAGAACATCCGGATATGCTTCAAGACCACTTCCTGTCACAATACCCTCCAATGGTATTTCCTTGAGTTCAAGAAGAATATCAATCAATTGATTTGTATTTAGTCCAAATTCAGTACCAGTTACAATCCAGTTGTTCAAAGTGGAAGAACGTGTATCAAGATCACCGAAGCAATCGATAACACAGGTAGTTACCCCTGCCGCAGCGGCAGATGCGGAGAGTGCCCGTCCGGATTGTGCAATGATGAGATAAGGCCTACTTTGCGGCATACACTCTTGCTGTTTCAAAGGCCTGCACGTGATCAAGATATAATGGCTTTTTAGCAGTCTTCATTATCTCAAACATCCGGTAATGCACCTT
>JACQHV010000015.1 GCA_016198885.1 Gammaproteobacteria bacterium | reverse complement strand
GGATGGATCGCCTCAAACTGATAATGTGCGACTGCGAGCCTGATCAAAGGATCAATGTCTTGCCCGTCGTGCAGAAACTTTTCCCAGTTTGCTAATTTCCCCCGGACTACCTGCTCACCTTCCGGCGGGGTATAAATCACTTTTCCTGTCTTGTCATTTGCCAAAGCCGTACCCGGCACCCGGCGAATCTGCATCTCTGTTCCTTTAATAATACTGCATACACTGACCGCAGTATTTGTATTCAACGGTCTTTTTTTGATTAATTGATGACCTTCAAACAGCGCTGTGCGATACCAGAGAGTTTCTTTGGTAGCCTGATCTGTGTGCTTCTCATTGCCCTGGGCGTATTTAAATAGCTCGTCTGTTGTTGTGACAATATTCTCTATCTCTGAACTGTCTTTGGCTTCCAACAATGGAATGGTATTAATCAATATGGTCTGGTTGGGGATAAGTTCTGCGGCCTGTTTGAGTTCTGCCAACGCACTACGGGCAGTAATACATTGTTTGAGGATGGCCCTGGTCTCGATATCTGCCTTGGGGGGCAGTGCCGGTAAATCATTATAAGGCTTTTGAGGGTCAAATTTCATATTTGTCGAAATATCATCCGTTTTTCGACATATATAGAAGATATGTCGATGGCGTCGACATATTGTATTCATATGTCGATTTTTAACTAGTATTTCGACACATTATCACTTTAGCTGACCTTAGTCACTAATAAGTTCGAGTATACTTTCGCCAGAAAATTTAATGACTTAATGTAGTCTAAGACTACATTTCTTTACGTAGAGCGGTAATCTTCAAAGCCACATCCCACAAATACATTAACCTCGACCGCGCGCGGCGAATTCAGCACCGAAGCGGCCATGATGGCCCCATGTTCGGTAAATGCCCACGGACGATAAATCGCATCGCGATGACGACTGGAACTGGTCGCAAATTGCGACCAGTTCGCTATATCTACTGTATTATCAGTGGGTTGCAATTTTGAGGTCACAATTTGTGACTTCAAGTTTGCGAATTCGGCTGCTGTGAGTTGAAAGGCAAAATCATCGGGAAAGCGTTGCCGGTTACGTTTAAATGCTTCGTTAAAACGCTTCGTGGGTACCCCATATAACGCCGCTAAATCCGCGTCTAATATTACTTTTTGTCCCCGAATGAAAAATATACGTGTTTCTATATGTACTAAAGTGTATAAATCTGGATTCGACCTGGCATCCTGATAGCTGAGAACCGAATATTTTCTGACACAATTGTCCTTACAACTGAAGATTCCTCACCTGCGTTCGGAATGACAAATATACTTTTTCAGAATTATACATAAACGTATTGTCATTTCGACCGAAGGGAGAAATCCTGGCGGTACTGTAATAGATGCCGGATCAGGTCGGTACTTTAATTAACCAATGCAAGTTAAAATACAGCCTAGTACAACTAAAGGGATTATCCCCTTACCATCCTTTGTCTTCTTCGCCATAACCTATCCTCCGCAGGTTTTCCCTGATTATTGTTATCTCCTCATAATTGAATTCAGGCAATTTAACCCTATAATACTCACAACTTCCCTCAGGGCTAGTTCCTGAGGCCACATTGGCCCCCTCGCGGGGCTTTTGTCTTTAATATACAAGTCAGGCAACCTGCAAAAATTAGCAGATTTTCACAGACATATTACAAAACACATCGTCAAAAATTGTCAGCTTCCAGAACGAATACAAGTCAAAGGAAGTCATCCCGCAAGATATCTGACAAAACCTGATGGCTGGTAGAATAATTGGTGATCAGTGATTAGCAACAACCAACCATAAGCCTAAAGTCAAAAGTTAACGGCCTCCATATTTTGTGCGTGTTTCGGCAATCGCTGAACGTCTGCGGGATTGAGTACGCTCAAAAATCACGTGCACTTCAGCATCTAGTACCTCTGCAACGCGGCGGAGCATACTGAGTGAATGTCCTTCATAAGATGGTGATTCCAACCGGCTGATTTGCTGCTGGGAAGTACCCAGCCGTTTGGCAAGATCCTTCTGCGACATACCCGCCTCTTTGCGCAGAGCGGCAATCTTCAAAGCCACATCCCAGGCCTCGCCAGCTTGCCGAAAGCGTTCAGCAAAATCTTTATCCTTTAATTGTTTTTTCAGATAGGTATCAAAATTGGTTTTTTTCATTTTTCCTGCCTCATGAGCCAATCGTTCATGCGTTCCAATGCCTGGCCGCTCCTGCGCATCCATGCGCCTGCGGCATTGGTACTTCCTGTACGGCATCTTTTATAGTAATTTTCTGTGACTTATTGCGGATACCTTGTACAGCCACGATTCGCCGTCCCTTCATGAAGAAATACAGTACACGCGTATTCAATTTGCCTACATGCCGCAACTCAAATAATCCGTTACCAATCGGTTTTGATAATGGCGGGCGGTGATTCTGGCGATTACTCAGTTTTGCCAATCCGGCCATGACCACAGCAAAATCATCGGGGTCACTGGTTTTCAAATTATCCAGAAATTCACTGACGGGACAGCGCCCGGTACTCGATTCGTAGAACTCTATGCTAAACTCCATGTTCAGTCAACATCAATATTGATGTATAAGCCTCCCTGCAATCAGTTATAATTTACCTTTGGAATCTGTAAAGACATAAGGAACATATTTTCTGTGTTGGCCGCGGTCAGACTGGTTTAAGATCGCATTTTGCGATCTTAAAGC
>JACQHV010000211.1 GCA_016198885.1 Gammaproteobacteria bacterium | reverse complement strand
TTGCCGGATCATCCGCCGCAAGGGTGCAGTGCGTGTTATCTGTTCTGATCCACGACATAAGCAACGACAGGGTTAAAGATAGATTAAATATATTATGAAAATTACGGAGAACTGAAACAATGGCCCGAATTGCTGGTGTTAACATACCGGACAATAAACATTTAAACATAGCACTGACCTATATCTATGGAATCGGACGTCCACGTGCGTATGCAATTTGCGCTGTGGCTGGTTTGCAGGGACACACGAAAGTAAGGGATTTGACGGAAGGTGATTTGGATAAATTACGTGGTGTAGTAAGCAAGTATACCCTTGAGGGTGACCTGCGGCGCGAGGTCTCAATGAATATCAAGCGTCTGCTGGATCTGGGATGTTATCGTGGTGTCCGTCATCGTCGCGGACTGCCTGTCCGGGGCCAGCGTACACAGACCAATGCGCGAACCCGTAAAGGGCCGCGCCGGATGATCAAAAAGTAAGGAGCAGGGTCGGGACTATGGCAAAAGTAACAACTAGAAAGAAACGCGTAAAAAGAACCGTTGTTGATGGAGTGGCACATGTTCATGCCTCATTTAATAACACCATTATTACGATTACCGATCGTCAAGGAAATGTTCTGGCATGGGCAACAGCGGGAGGTAGTGGGTTTCGTGGTTCCCGCAAGAGCACACCATTTGCTGCACAGGTTGCCTCGCAAAAGGTGGGAGAGGCCGCGAAGGAGTTCGGCATAAAAAGCCTGGAAGTATTCATCAAGGGACCGGGGCCGGGACGTGAATCAGCTGTGCGTGCATTGAATGCCGTGGGTTTCAAGATTACCAATATCACAGACGTCACACCCCTTCCGCATAATGGTTGTCGTCCACCGAAAAGACGGCGTGTATAGAACTGGAGCTTAGAAATGGCACGTTATTTAGGACCAAAATGTAAATTAAGCCGGAGGGAAGGCACGGATCTGTTGTTAAAAAGCCGGGCACGCCCGCTGGAATCCAAATGTCAGATTGATAAAACTCCGGGGGAGCAGGGCAGCCAACCAAAACGCCTGACTGATTATGCCGTTCAGTTACGTGAGAAACAGAAACTACGCCGTATTTATGGCGTGTTGGAAAGGCAGTTCCGCAAGTATTACCGGAATGCGGCGCGCATCAAAGGATCAACCGGTGAGAACTTGCTGAAGCTTCTGGAATGTCGCCTGGATAATGTGGTGTATCGTATGGGATTTGGCACGACAAGAAATGAGGCCCGTCAGTTGGTAAGTCATAAGGCAATTACTGTCAATGGCAAGACGGTGAATATACCCTCTTACCAGGTCAAACCTTCTGACAAGATCGCCATCCGGGAAAAATGCAAAAGCCAGGTGCGGATTCAGGATTCACTGACCATAGCTGAGCAATATGGTTTTCCTGAGTGGGTTGATGTGAATTCCAGGAAAATGGAAGGAATATTTAAATCCATTCCGGAGCGAAGTGAATTACCGCCGGATATTAATGAACAACTTGTTGTAGTGTTTTACTCCAAGTAAGCTTGAGGAGGTACAGAACGCATGTCAGTAGCATTCAGTGAATTATTAAAACCCCGGCGGGTTGATGTTGAGCCCATTAACGAATATAGCGCAAAGATAACCATCGAACCGCTCGACAGGGGTTTCGGTCATACCCTGGGTAATGCATTGCGTCGCGTCCTGCTTTCATCCATGCCTGGATGTGCGGTTATCGAGGTTGAGATTGAAAATGTATTGCATGAATACACCACCATTGAAGGTGTACAGGAAGACGTTACTGATATTCTGCTTAATCTGAAGGGACTCGCCATTCGCATGCATGCCAAGGATGAAGCGACTCTTACATTAAGGAAGAGCGGTCCCGGCGAGGTTAGGGCAAGTGATATTACGCTGGATCACGATGTGGAGATTGCCAACCCGGATCATCTGATCGCCAATCTCACCAAGTCAGGTGAATTGAATATGACGATGAAGATCATGCGCGGTCGCGGATACAGACCGGTAGTAATAGGCAGTAGTGAAGAAGATCAGGCCATAGGCCGCCTGAAACTTGATGCTTCATTCAGCCCGATCCGGCGTGTTTCTTATGAAGTACAGAGCGCACGCGTGGAACAGCGCACAAACCTGGACAAACTAATCCTCGAGATTGAGACCAACGGTACAATTGATCCGGAAGATGCTGTACGTGAAGCAGCCCGAATCCTGCGCAATCAACTGGCTGTCTTTGTTGATCTTGAGGCAGAAGAAGCAGAAGAAGCTGCCGCCAGCAAGGAGCCGGAGGTTGATCCCATCCTGCTTCGGCCTGTGGATGATCTGGAACTAACTGTTCGTTCCGCAAATTGCCTCAAAGCCGAGAGTATTTACTACATTGGTGATTTGATACAACGCACCGAAGTGGAATTGTTAAAAACACCTAATCTCGGTAAAAAATCACTCACCGAGATTAAGGATGTTCTGGCATCGCGCGGACTGTCATTAGGCATGCGGTTAGAGAACTGGCCGCCACCGGGACTTTATGAAGACAAGAATTCCGCATCTGCATAATTCAGTGAAAAGTTATAAGTTACAAGTAACAAGTGAAAAGCTTGATAGAGTTTAAGGATACATAATGCGGCATAGACAAAGTGGTAGAAAATTAAATCGCAATAGCAGTCACCGTAAGGCAATGTTTCGAAACATGGCGGTGTCACTGATGCAGCATGAAATGATTAAGACGACGCTACCCAAAGCGAAAGAATTGCGCCGTGTGGCCGAGCCTTTAATCACAATGGCCAGAATCGATACGGTCGCCAAACGGCGTCTTGCCTTTTCACGTCTTCGTGATCGCGCGGTCGTAACGAAACTGTTTAATGAACTTGGTCCGCGTTACAGGAATCGCCCTGGCGGTTTTCTGCGCATTCTGAAATGCGGTTATCGATCGGGTGACAATGCACTTATGGCCATTGTTGAGCTTGTAGACAGACCTGTTAAAGTTTTGGAAGGAGATAACAAGAGCACGGAAGAGGCATAATAACAATAAGCGGTATAAGGGAGTATATTAAGAAACCGGGCTATGCCCGGTTTCGTTTTTTCTAGGGGCATGTTTTCTCCGATACTTTGTTGCGATGCCGTCTGCGCCGCTCATTTACTGTTGTGTAAACTGCGCTGCTTGATGACACCGCGCAGCGTCTCGAAGAAAATCTGCACCCCCGAATCTTCGAAATTATCTTTTCACTTTTTACGTTCGACATTAAACTGTTTCCATGATCGTTTTATTTACGGACTATGGATTGCAAGGGCCTTACATTGGGCAGGTTAAAGCGGTGTTACATCTGCATGCACAGGATAAAAAAGTAATTGATCTGATTGCAGATGCGCCACGGCAGAATCCAAAAGCAAGCGCATATCTGCTCTCGGCGTTAATACAAGACTTTCCTGAAGGCACGATCTTTTTCTGTGTTGTTGATCCCGCCGTGGGAATCTTCAAGGATGAACCCGTGGTGATGAAGATAGATAAACGCTGGTATGTGGGGCCGGACAACGGTTTATTTGATATCGTTGCACGCCGTGCCATACATATGGAATGCTGGAAGATCAACTGGCGGCCGAAAAAGTTATCTGCAAGCTTTCATGGCCGTGACCTGTATGCGCCGGTCTGTGCGATGATTGCCAATGGTCTGGATATACCGGGGGAGAAAATCAAATGGCAGAACAGGTACAACTGGCCGGATGATCTGAATGAGATTATTTATATCGATAACTTTGGAAATTGTATGACAGGTTTTCGTGCGGAGAAAGTAAGCAAGATGGCGGTTTTAAAGGCCGGAAAAACTAAATTCTCCCAGGCAAATACCTTTGCAGAAGTCTCGAAGGGCCAGCCATTCTGGTATGAGAACTCAAATGGTTTGATTGAAATTGCCGTGAATCAGGGAAGCGCAGAAAAAATTCTGTGTTTGGCTGTTGGTAAAGAGATTAAAATTGATATTTAATCTTTAGATATGTACACGATGTAAACACCACAATATATAACTGTAAATAACAAGGTTAATAGCGAGCATAGCAATTCCGAGAATAATCTGGAAAGTAGTGGTTAAACCTGAAGGATAGACAATCGGTAACAGATAGTGTGCAATGAAATCACCGCTGTATCCATCAGCACCCGCGGCCCCGCGCAGATAATTCTCTAGATAGGTTAACGGACATATCCAGCCGCGAAACTCAAGCAGAGCACCCCAGATAACACATGGCAGATGGATCCAGATCAGGCGTTTCCACCGGA
>JACQHV010000210.1 GCA_016198885.1 Gammaproteobacteria bacterium | reverse complement strand
GTTCTACCTCCTCCATCCATGGAGTCGTACCGATTACTTCCCTGTAATCGTACCTCCTACAGTCGCGTCCGATATCCAATCTCTTGCGACACTAATACTTCCTTGTATAAAGTACAAGGCATCTTGTTCTTGGTTCACAAATATGTTAACTTTAACAAGATATGAGGGAAATAGTTTTTTACCGGATGGAGTCGGGTTGTTGCCCTGTTAAGTAGTTTCTGGATTCCCTTACGGGTAAACAAGCTCAAAAAATTACCTGGGTCATGCAGTTGGTAGAAGAGTTGCAAATTGTTCCCACACGATATTTCAAGAAATTAACCGGCACCAACGGGATATGGGAAATCCGGGTTTTGGTTGCTACGGATATTTTCCGTTTTCCTGGGTTCTTTGATGGGTCAAATGTGATTGTTCTCAATCACGCATTCCAGAAGAATTCACAGAAAACACCAAGTCAAGAAATAAGTACCGCCGAAACCCGGCGGAAAGAATACTTTAACAGGAAATTAAAAAGATGAGCGATATACGTCGATATATAAAGAAACGTAAGATTCGTGACCCCGAGTTCGCGCATGAATTCGATATCGGTTATGAAGAATTTAAACTCGGTGTCATGCTGCGGCAAGCCCGGGAAGAAGCTGGACTTACGCAGGCTCAACTCGCAAAGAAAATGGCAACCAAAAAATCAGCCATATCCCGTATTGAAAACCACGCTGAAGATATTCGTTTATCTACTCTTGGAAAATTTGCTGGTGCTTTGGGGAAGTCTCTCAAATTGAGAGTTGGGTAAAAATCAATACATCAGCATGGAGGAATTTTTAGGGTCAGTCTGATCCTAATTTCCCGAGTCTGACCAATTTCCATTAATGAAAACACTCCCAGATTATTTGGAACATAATTTAAAGATTGTTTCGATTGGTCTGAATCCTTCGCCGGTTTCGGTCAAAGCCGGGTATTATTTTGCTAACCCGCGCAACCGGTTCTGGAAGGCCTTGAACGGATCACGACTGGTTGATGCGGAGTTGCAGCCCGGCGAGGCGGCAATGCAGACATTGTTCATGAAATACCATATCGGCTTTACTGATCTGGTCAAAAGACCTACCCGAGCGGGGAATGAATTACGTGTTGCCGATTACCGGGAAGGGGCCGCTGTTTTAAAGGAAAGACTGGTTGAATACCAGCCGGGTATTGCCTGGTTTCACGGCAAGGTAACCTACAGGAATTATTTGAAATATGCGGAAGGTATGGAACCGGAAATTCGCTGGGGAAGACAGAAATACTACATCGGTAAAACCCGCGTTTTTGTTACGCCCAATCCCAGCCCGGCCAATGCCCAATACTCCATTGAAGACCTTACCCGGTTTTACAATGAAATGGTCAGTTACCAGGTGCGGGAGTTGTTCGGGCTGGGGACTGGTTGAAAGGATTCATTAATAATGCGGGTCGGAGATACTTTATCACCTGGCTCCGGCCCGCCAGGAAAATTACTTCTTTTCAAATGCGAGAAAGGTGGATTTGGACACTTTCTTGGCTTTTTTTGCCGCGCGTTTTTCTTTCAAAGACAGGGCCGGTTTTTTCATGGCTTCTCTGCTGCTCCGTTCTTTCGACATGGCGATTCTCCGGATAATGGATGGGTGGTATTTATATCAACATACCTGTTGACCACTGTACTCCTGGTCAATGTAAATGTAATCACGTTTAGGTGTTTGCCGATCAATTTCATCTGGAAATCAGCTGGCAGAAAGCGACAAGACAAGGATGCTGAACGAAGACAAGCTTGTCGGAATTTCTATTCCTGTATGAATACGGCCTGTGCCTGGGCCGGATAAAAAGATGGCTTTCCGGTGTGAATTGGTATAGGGTGTGTGTATTAGCGGTTATTGTAGCGGTTCCCGGTAGCTCCTCGCAGTGTATAACAGCAGCAGACCTTTCCGAGATTCATCGTTAACAAGAGGCATGCTAATACATTGTTCAATTAATAATTTATGAGGTAAGTAGAATGGCTACTGGTACAGTAAAATGGTTTAACGATAGCAAGGGTTATGGATTTATTACGCCGAGTGACGGCAGTGCTGATGTCTTTGTTCATCACAGCTCCATCAAGGCCGAGGGTTACAAATCGCTGTCCGAAGGGCAGCAGGTTTCTTTTGACACCGAGAAAGGTCCAAAAGGCCCCAGCGCAATCAACGTGGTTGCGCAGTAAACCGACCAAACCAGACAGTTTTTTAGTCTGGTACAAAAGCCCCGCCCAGCGGGGCTTTTTTTGTTTCTGGTGGCTTTTTTTGTTTCTGCTTTTGTTTTCTATAAATATTAGAGTCAGACCGCTCCTGGACATCATGTCCCTGCGGCATTAGTGCATACCCCACAAGGGGGTACCAAGGTCCATGCACGTCACTCGAATTAATTATGCCGCATTCACGACCGATGACGGTAATCGGTCAACGATGCCATGAGTTGAGGATAAACGATGTGAAAAACACATGGAGAATCATCTATCGCATAGATACAGAAGCTATTCTGATTCTCGAAGTATTCGAAAAGAAAACCACAAAAACCCCAAAAAATATTATTGATAATTGTAAACGGCGAAAGAACTTTAAGGGATCGTAGCCCATTTCCGTACTCGACCCTGATTGCAATAACACATTGACAGATTTCTAGCCTCTTATTTTTGTAATTTATGTCCTGTGTGACGCCCTCAGCCTTTCCGGTCTGAGCCGATAACCTAATGCATGCATGATGGAATTGATATTGTCCAGACGCGGGTTTCCCTTGCTGGAAAGCGCTTTTTGCAGCCCTTGCCGGGTCATACCTGTTTGTTCAGCAAGTGCAGAGATGCCTTTCACCTTGGCAATGACGCGCAATGAAGCCAGTAACGCGGGGGAATCGCCATCCCTGGCATATTCATCGAAAATTTCAGCCAGGTAAGCGTCTACTTCTCGCGGATGTTTGCGGAAGTATTCTTCTTCAATGTTATCGAGGGTTCTGTATTTACGCATTATCTTTATATTCCTTCCAGTACATTACTGCTGTTTGAATGTCTTTGTCCTGATTGCTTTTGTCACCACCGCAAAGAAGGACAACCACGGTATCTCCATCCTCGCCAAAATAGATCCTGTAACCGGGTCCAAAGAAAAGACGCAATTCAAACACACCATCCTGAAGGCGCTTGCAATCGCCATAATTGCCCTGCTCTATCCGGCGAAGTCTTGCAAGAATTCGACGCGGGTACGAGTATCTTTCAGGTTATCCAGCCATTTTGTAAACGGCTCCTTTCCGGTCTTATCGCTGTATACGATAACGGTCTTTGACATTGCGGTTCCTTCCTCTTCCTTGTCTTGTTAAAATATCATATGCCAACTACAGTTGGCAATAAAATTTCAGGGTCGATCACTCATGCAGGTCCGACCCAACTGGAAGGGCTGCTCGCATTCTGCTTACACTTCGTTTTTTAATGGCAAAATGGATGATATAAGCGTAGAAAATACAATTAAATGAGATGTAATATAATTATATTCAGTTGGTTACATAGGTCCGACCCAGCTGGTGGCAGCAGCTAAATGAGATGTAATATAATTATATTCAGTTGGTTACATAGGTCCGACCCAGCTGGTGGCAGCAGCCAGTATCAGCTGAAAAGTATAAGAATTAATCTTGCTTGATTTTGTATTTGTCTAATCTTTCCTGGATTTCATAGAGTAACTCGATAATCTTTGCAAACCCGAATGACAGAATGATGACGACCAGGGATGTAAAGAATGATCCCAAATAATAACCACCTTCCAATTCATTACCAATGTAAAAAAATGCGACTAAGAATAAAACAGAGAATATACCTGCCAAAATCCCAAGCGCATTTAAGATAGCAATTGTACGTTTCATATTTGTGTTCATATACCATCCAATGGTTGTTCATAATGTTGTGTCATTAACATATAGAGCAAGGGAGATGCCAACTATTGAAAGTACCAGAAATTCAGTTTAGCGATGTGAACTAGCGCACGATATTGGCGATTAAAATGTGATGAGTATCTCTATCTCGGAGTAATTATAGAAATCAACTGAATTTCAAAAGTCTTTTCACTATCACTTGCTAACCGAAATGTAGCTTCATCACGACATTGATCCAATTTCTCGTAATAGGATAGGATTGGGGTTGGGTTTTGATCTTTGCATAAACAAGTATAATAAAATGAGATTGATTTATTTTCTTATTTTAAATGATTCGTAATGTTTGAGTTGCCGAATGCACATTGAGTTTGCCAAAAAACAGGATGCCCTTTACATTTCCGAGATGTCGCGGGACCTTATCGAAGCTGGTCTTGGCTGGAGATGGCACAGAGGACGCGTGATGCGTGCTATTCAAGATCCCGATACTGTTGTCATTAAGGCGACAATTACGTCAAGGTTAGCCGGTTTTGCAATTATGCGTTTCGGCCGGGAAGAGGCGCACCTCGATCTGATCGCAGTCAAGCCGCCCTATCGCCGTCTTGGTGTGGGTTTGGCGCTATTATCCTGGCTCGAAGAATCCGCGTTAACCGCAGGTATTTCCATCGTGAGACTTGAGATACGGGAGACAAACCAGAATGCCTTGAAATTTTATGAGCAGAGAGGATACCGGCAGATTCGGCGTATCAAGGGTTACTACTGTGGCCAGGAGACAGCGATTGCAATGGCCCGGGACTTATGGTGTGGTGTCTCCATCAATACGATCAGAAACGATTAAGTAAAGGGGTGAGGGGTGAGTGCTGAGGTCTGAGTGCTGATGACTGAGGACTGAGTACTGAGGACGGATGGATCAGTGATTGGTGATTGGTGATTGGT
>JACQHV010000209.1 GCA_016198885.1 Gammaproteobacteria bacterium | reverse complement strand
GGGGTGAGCAGCATGGTCTTGATAAGGAAAGCGCGAAACGCAAACTTGTCCCCAGATTCAAAAGCAAGGAAGGAACCTTGTCCTGGTATTGCCTGGATTACTGGGCGCATGAATTGGATATTGACGTATTAAAACTCAAATCCGATGTGGAAGATTTAATCCAGATACGCCCACAGGCGTTGAATTTCATGACAACACTCATAAGCATGGGCAAACGATTAATCATGGTAACCAATGCCCACCCTGATTTAATCGCAATGAAACTGGAACGGACGGGGATTGGTGACTACTTTAATCATATAATTTGCGCACATGATCTCGGGTCGGCAAAGGAACATATAGAATTCTGGTCCAGACTGAATGAAAAAGTGCCTTATTCAGTGAAGAATACAATTCTTATTGATGACAATATTACAGTACTGCGGGCCGCACGTGATTATGGCATTACATATCTTTTGAGTATTGCGAAGCCCGACAGTCGCGCGCCCATCCGCGATTCAGAAGAGTTTGTGTCGATAAAAAATTTCAATGATGTTCTCTCAGGATATTAGTCATTTTCTGCAGGCGAAGACGAGATCCCACACGCAATGATTCAGATTTTTCCCTTTTTGCTCAAATTTTGTATTTGGGCGCCAACGGGGTCTTGGGGCGTATCGACCTGCGCCTGAGAGGTTAATGAATCCGGATTTAGTCTCAAATATCTCAAGAATATGTCTGGCATAATCCTCCCAGTCTGTTGCAATGAATATCCTGGCATTGGCTTTCAGGCAATTCATCAAGCAGTCAAGAAGCTTGTGATTAATCAGGCGGCGTTTATGGTGACGTTTCTTGGGCCATGGATCGGGAAAGAAGATATACACGATATCCAGACTGTTGTCCGGTATCTGATATGTTAAAATTTCAATTACATCATGATTGAACACACGTATATTATTTAATTGACGGGTTTCAATTTGTTTTAACAGACTGCCAACCCCCGGCCTATGGACTTCAACAGCCAGATAATCGTTTTCCGGATGAGCTGTTGCCATTTCTATGGTGGCGTCACCCATACCTGTGCCAATATCCATTATCTTTGGTGCATGTCTGTTAAAGAGGGTGTCTAAATCAGTTTTTGCACAATTGAATTCAACACCATATTTATCCCAATATTTGTCAAATGCATTACGCTGGGCCCGGGTAAATCGCCCTTCCCTTCGCACATAGCTGCGTATGGTATTAGTCACAACAGATATTATAAGGCCTGAAAATGATGCATCCGTGTTAGAAAAAGGTACCATCAATAGGTGACGATGCACTCGCGTATGCCTTACGTGGTATTCGTCCGGCAAGATAGGCTTCGCGCCCTGATTCGACGGCCTTTTTCATCGCTGATGCCATCTGTATCGGATTTTTTGCGCAGGCAATTGCGGTATTCATAAGTACGCCATCGCAACCAAGTTCCATTGCAATAGTCGCATCGGACGCAGTTCCTACACCTGCGTCAACCAGGATGGGTACCGAGGCATTCTCAACAATGGTACGGATGTTATATGGATTACGTATTCCAAGACCTGAACCAATCGGGGCGGCAAGCGGCATCACGGCGGTACAACCCATTTCCTCGAACCGTTTTGCCATCACCGGATCATCATTGGTATAGACCATGACCTGAAATCCATCCTTGATTAATATCTCGGTTGCTTTAACAGTTTCAGGAATATCAGGATAGAGTGTTTTTTCATCACCTAACACCTCCAGTTTAACCAGCATATGACCATTGAGTAATTCACACGCCAGATGACAGGTCCTGACAGCCGCTTCTGCGTCATAGCAACCCGCTGTATTGGGCAGAATGGTGTATTTATCCGGTGGAATTACATCAAGCAGATTGGGCTCGTCCGGATTCTGTCCAATGTTTGTCCGTCGAATGGCAACAGTAACAATCTCTGCGCCACTGGTCTCAATAGCCTTACGGGTTTGTTCCAGGTCTTTATATTTTCCGGTGCCAACCAGTAGACGGGAGTGATATGACTTGCCACCAAAACTCAATGCATCGTCTGCAATAATCTGCTTCTTGCTCATGTAAATATTACCACGCTTCAGATCGTAGGATTATTGTATCCTAACCGCCGCCTATGGCATGCACAATTTCAATCCTGTCACCGGTGCTAATTTTCTGGGAATGAAATAAACTGCGAGGAACAATCTGCTGATTGACCTCAACCGCCAACCTGCCTTTAAGATTTAACTCACGTATCAGATCATCAACGGTATTGACATTAATTATATCAGTTGATTCACCATTGAGAATTATACGCATGTTCAGGGAAGAAAAGTTGGAGCAAAATTCCCTATAAATTTACACGGACTCCTTCCTGGGCAATATAGCATCTTAATGAAGATTTTCGTTTACGCACGATCGCCAGTGAACGCTCATGAATTGCATCAATAAATTTATCAGTGTAATTAGGATCATGATGATACAGGTAGAGTTCTTTTACCCCAGCATCAATGGCCATATTGATGGTATCAACATAACAGGAGTGACCCCAACCGCGTTTTTTCGAATAATCCTCAGGAGTGTACTGGGCGTCGTGAATCAGGATGTCCGCATTCTTGATGACATCCAGTTCCGACTCATGCTCTTCCTTAATCATGGTGTCAAATAACGTCCGTTCTTCTTCATTGAATTCTTCGCGACGTCCGGTAACAGATTTCTCAATGAATTTACATTCATTATCAGAGATGTAGATAATGGTTTTATTATTAACCTGTATTCTATAACCATAGGTCACGCCAGGATGGTGCACATTATTATATTTAATACTGATTGGTCCGTGTTGAAATCCATCGTTTCTGGGTGAGCGATACTTTATGTCCGCCAGCCAGGACTCGGTGCCAACAGGGAAGTAAGGTGCGCGCATCTGGGCAGCAATGTGTTTTTTTATTTCTGATTTATCTTCACCCGGACCAAAAAATCTGATTTTCCATTCGGGTGAAAATGCTGGTACAAAATACGGCAGGCCACAGACATGATCCCAGTGATAATGGGTAAGAATAACAAAAAGTTCCCGTATGTCCTTCTGCCGCATTAATTCATTACCGAACGGGATGATGCCGGTACCGGCATCACAGATAAGAATATGGTCATCAGCACGGATCTCCACGCAGGAGGTATTTCCTCCAACTTTCAGGTGGGAAGCAAAGGGTGCGGCATACGATCCACGCACACCCCAGAAACGGAGATAAGCGTTGCTCATCAGATTTTTGTTATTTGGATATTGGTTCTGCTTTTGTATATTTTACTATCACATCCGTGATTGTCTGCATCGGCATGGGCTTGGGGATAAAATCCAATACCCCCAGTTCGCTTGCTGCCAATCTGTCCTGTGCGTAATCCTTTGAGCTGACCATGATAACAGAAGTGTCCTGATGTAAAGGAGATTTTCTTAGTTCCTTAAGGAGGGTAATACCATTCTTGTCCGGGAGAATGATACTGAGAATAAGTAAATCGGGTTTATTGGCCTGAAGATATTCAAGGGAGTCCTTCGCTGAGGCAAAAATTATCAGTTCAATGCCCAGCTTTTCTGTGCTGCGCTCAAACAATGTCTTGATTGCCGGACTGTTGTCAACGACTACTACAGTAGGCATTTTTTTCCCCATGGTGCTTCAGCCTTTCGTCATGTCTGACAGGAAGGTTATATTCATGCCAGATAAAAAGTCAACCATAATGTATTGAATTGATTTGCTTTTTAGATATTATTTTTTATTATTTTATAGACGGAAATGATGGTCAAGTACCATCGGAAATGCAGTGTACACTAAATTAAAAAGGCACCATATAGCCAAAACTACCGCAGTAATCCCTGTCTGTTTCCGGCAAAAATCAGGCAAAATCATTGAATTGACTGCATCCTGCGAGCCGCTAGAATCCTGATAACAAGTGACTAGAACCCATCTCAAAATTAAGGAAATTCTGTTGAAATCTTTAAGTTTAAAAGTCCCGTCATTCCGGCGAAAGCCGGAATCCAGTAAAACCAATTGTTTACTGGATGCCGGGTCAAGCCCGGCATGACGAAATAATTACTGATGTATAGTATTTTTAATTTTGAGATAGGTTCTAGT
>JACQHV010000021.1 GCA_016198885.1 Gammaproteobacteria bacterium | reverse complement strand
GACCAATAGAGTCTTATGTGGATATTGCAGATTACGCATATTATTTTTCTCATCCCATGGGCATTACGTCAACAGCCTTACTGCAAGTTGCCGGCCAATTATCTGAGGTCAGTGGAAAAACTGAAGATGTGTTGATCGAGATCAATTAATGAGATTATTTATTCGCTTATCTGAGGTGTTGAACAGGGGAAAACGTACATAACGGTACTTGTATCGCTGGATCTTGAAGTCAAGGCCGGTTAAAAACAGCCAGCAATAAATTGTTTACTGGATCATTTCAACCAAGAAAAACGGAATGTCCCGCATGTGAGTAAATGCCTACCGGCCTTAGACGCTGGTTTTGACATTAATCCCTGTCTCGCTGATCTTTTGTGCGTACTGTTCCAGCCATTCTGCGGGCAACCGGGACAATCTTGGAGCTTCAGGTTGCTTTGATGGACGTGCAATTCCATATAACATTACGCCTTTCAATATGGTCCCCTGCGCCAGAACGGATGAGAGAAATTGAATATATGCCTTCTGTTCTGCTTCAGATGGCGGTTTTCCATCCAGTCCGAATACACAAGTCTGCAGCCATGTTGGACAGAGTCCTGATGCAATTTCCAGATTTCGGCGAATTGTCTTTTTGGATATGTGTGCATTATTGATGCGCCGTATACCGGCGTTCGTTGCACTATCCAGCTTGAACCAGACTTCTCCGTTCAGTTCGGACAAGCGCGCAATACCTTTCCGCACCACAGGGCGACCTATAAGACTGCCGTTAGTAATCAGAACCAGTTTGATATTACCGAGCAAACCGAATTTACGGGTAATATAGCCAACAAGTTCAACAACCTGATCAAACATAATGCTCATGGTTGATTCGCCATTACCGGAAATGGCAATATCCTGGATACTGCGGTATTCAGGTGAGATGTTATAACAGGTGCAGAAATCACTCCGCAGGGCATCAGCCAGAAAATCACACAGCTCTTGCTCCAATAGATTCAGATCAACGACTGGTGCAGCGTTACGATGCAGCCCGGGGACCTGGCAGTAGATACAACGCCAGTTGCAGGCATTATTGGTATTCAGATTGATGCCGATGGAAAGCCCTCCAGCGCGGCGGGAAATTACCGGGTAGACGTAATTCAGACCCAGCCTGTCACGGCGGTGATCAGTGATAGTAAGCATGACGATCCAGGATCAGATCATTTAACTGCACTTTGACTCGCCACAATTAAGACAGGTCAGACAGTTATCCATGAATATCACGGCCTTGGTCAGGCACTTTTTACAAAGTGTTGCGCTTGCTGGAAATTCTTTCGCTGTACTATCTTCAGAATCCGGAAGTGAGTTCTGATATCCGGTACGTTTCTCATTGAGGAATTTTTTCCTGTTTTGATCCGGTTGATCATCTTTCAGCAGACCAATGATTCTGAGATGGCTTTCAAGCACATCACCAATTTCAGCGACCAGGGAAGGCATGAATTTTCCGCCTTTTTTGAAATAGCCACCATCTGGATCAAATACAGAGCGGAGTTCTTCAACAAGAAAAGTCACATCACCGCCTTTGCGAAAAACGGCTGATATGATCCTGGTTAACGCCACGATCCATTGGAAATCGTCCATATTCTTCGAATTGATGAATAATTCAAAGGGACGCCGTAGCTCATGTTCTGTCCCCGGGTTTAAAATAATGTCATTAATGGTTACATATAACGCATGATCCGAGAGAGGCGTCTTAATCTTGTATGTCGTGCCATACAACATCTGTGGCCGTTCAAGCTTTTCATGCATATGCACGATATTGTCAGATATGGAAGCAGTGGCTGATTTATTGTTTGAAATATCCTTGTCATGAGAAGACTTGATTACGCTCCAATCAACGATCTTTCTGTCAATCTTGATTACCATGTGGTTCCCTAATGACTCAATATTTGCCGTAATAACCATCTTGTAATGCATCGTAGAGATTTGCCGCGGTGTGCTTTTCTCCATCATATTCAATAATGTCATTTCCTTTGACTCTGACAATTTCACCGTTATCCAGAGTAAATTGATACACCGTATCTTCAAGATCCTGTTCTTTTACGAGAACGCCCTGGAATATCACGGGATTGAATCGAAACGTTGTACAACCCTTCAATCCCTGCTCGTAGGCATATAGATAGATGTCTTTGAATTCACTGAAAGGAAAATCAGCCGGCACATTGGCGGTTTTGGAAATGGAAGAATCTATCCATTTCTGTGCGGCCGCCTGAATATCAACATGTTGTTCAGGTGTGACGTCCTCAGCGGTGATAAAATATCGTGGTAATTGTTCTTCAACATTGCTTGAATCCGTGGATGCTTTTGGATTAATCAGGTTGCGATAAGCCAGTAATTCGAATGAGTACACATCCATTTTTTCCTTGGATTTTTTCCCTGCGCGGACGATATTCCGGGAATAATGGTGTGAGAAACTTGGTTCAATTCCATTACTCGCATTATTGCCCAGGGACAGCGCAATCGTGCCTGTCGGAGCAATGGAACTGTGATGTGTAAAACGTGCACCTGTTTCCGCCAATTCATTGACCAGTTCGGGCGCAATTGCCGCAATCTGCTGCATATAGCGGCTGTAGCGTGCATGCAGAATCCTGCCCTTGATTTCATCACCCTCCTTATATCCATCTTTATTTATTTCCGGCCTGCGCCTCAACATTTCCCTGTCAACTACAAATGTTTCTTCCATGATTGGCGCAGGGCCCTTTTCCCTGGCAAGTTCCAGACCGGTTTCCCATCCGATAAGTGCAAGTTCGCGACTGACGGCTTCTGTAAATTGAATTGATTCAGCTTCACCATATTTCATACGCAGCATGGTCAAGGCTGAACCCAGGCCGAGAAATCCCATGCCATGACGCCGCTTTCTTGTTATTTCATTGCGTTGTGCAGCAAGGGGCAATCCATTGATTTCAACGGTGTTGTCCAGCATCCGCGTAAAAATACGGACAACCTGGCGAAAGACCTCCCAGTCAAATACAGCTTTTTCAGTGAATGGATCCTGGATAAAACCAGTGAGATTAATCGAGCCAAGCAGACAGGCACCATAGGGCGGCAGGGGCTGTTCGCCGCATGGATTGGTCGCGCGGATCTTTTCGCAATACCAGTTGTTATTGTACTCGTTAACCCTGTCAATCAGGATAAAACCGGGTTCGGCGTAATCATATGTGGATGACATGATTTCCTCCCACAATGCACGTGCGGGAATGGTGTTATATATCCTGCATGCGACTTCACCTTTGTCATTCACAACGTAACTGTCATGGATTGGCCAATTGCGCCAGATGATTTTGTCCGCATCAGTCAGATCATAATTTTCTGCTTTTATATCCTGTCCGGTAATCGGGTAAGCAAGTTGCCATTGCGTATCTTTTTTTACCGCCTGTATAAAGGGTTCTGTGATCAATAGAGACAGATTGAACTGGCGCAGGCGACCGGACTTGCGTTTGGCCTGGATAAATTCAAGGACATCCGGATGGCCGATATCAAATGTCGCCATTTGTGCACCGCGCCGGCCACCGGCGGACGATACGGTAAAACACATCTTGTCATAAATATCCATGAATGAGAGCGGCCCGGAAGTGTAGGCACCGGCCCCCGAAACATATGCCCCTTTGGGACGGAGCGTTGAAAATTCATATCCGATGCCGCAACCACATTTCAGAGTCAGGCCTGCCTCATGAAGTTTTGCAAGGATATCGTCCATTGAATCATGAATGGTACCGGAGACAGTGCAATTGATAGTGGACGTGGCGTGTTTATGGATACCCGCACCCGCATTCGAGATAATACGGCCTGCCGGTATGGCGCCGTGCTGCAATGCCCAGAGAAATTTCCCATACCAGTAGTCACGTTTTTCCCTCGTGCGCTCGATCTCTGCCAGGGTGCATGCAACCCGCCGCAGGGTATCGTCAATGGATTGATCAACGGGCAGACCATCCTTGTCCTTGAGCCGGTATTTCTGATCCCAGATGTGCAGAGAGGTCGATTGCAGCGGAATCTCCGCTGATTTTTGTTTTACATCAATACTGACTATTTTCAATCCGGAATTCCTTTTTTTGTGTGCACCAGAAGGGTGCATGATATCAGGTGAAATATTCCAATCTTCACATACTGCTTTAATTGTAGCTACATTGCGCAATACAAATACCGGATAACTTGATCCAGATCAATTTTTTTAAAGTTCACTAATGGGATCATTTGTTTCCTAAATTCGGGAGGGTGCAATTAGATGAATATATTTGGTTTTATATATGTTCTGTTCATATCCGGCATTCTTGTGTTTACAGGGATCAGACTTGTAAGCGTTATCAACGGAAATTTCAGGACGGGTCAGCGGTTACGGGAGACATTGGCAGATCGGATAAAACTCATCCGTCTTGGCCGCATGATAAAAATGCATGGAATTGATATCAAAACCTATTTGCATAAGGCACCGGTTCATGAGATCGAATCCAATATCAGGGATTGTGAGGGATGTAACAGAATAACTGATTGTGACGGCGCGCTGGGGGGTATAGAACCGATGCAGGCACGGAATCTTTCTTTCTGCCCGAATGACGAATTTTTGCAGAAGTTATAGAAATAGCACCAATACAGCATCTCTTGTAATAAATTCAATAATTTTATTGATAGATATTCTTTATTTATAACTTCGGAGAAAAATTCATGAAATTTAAAAAATATAATTGTTTGTTATTATCAATCCTGTTTGTTTTTTCTCTGGCAGCTGGACAGGCTGGTGCATTTGAAATCGACTGGGATGGTTCAATTGGCCAGGGGGAACATAAATATATTCCGGCTATTTCCAATCCTCTGTTTAACGAGACGCCCTATATCACAACGGAAGTCAGGCCCATATACATTCACCACGAGATCGAGAGTCAACATATTCTGGGGACAAGTCTTCTTGGGGGTGAGGTTGATCTTGTCGCAGCAGAAATTCGCGTAGCATTAACGGATAATCTGGGAATCATCGCCACAAAAGATGGTTTCGCCTGGATTGATTTTGACTCGACAACAAACGCAGCCGGTATTGAGGATGATGAAGGCCTGGCCAATATCTCCCTGGGTTTAAAATATGCCCTCTGGAATAATTACGAAGACCAGAGCATTTTGTCAGTCGGTGTTGAATATGAACCGCCAACAGGCGGTCTTTCTATCGATACGCCACTGGCAAACCCGTTGGACAATATCGATCTTAACGAGGCAGGCGACGGTTTTATCGATGTATTTGCTACAGGCGCCAAAAGATTCGGCAAAATTGGCGTGCAGGGCAGTGTTGGCGGCAATATTGCGATTGACAATGACCATGACAGCTCTCTGGTGCACTATTCCCTGCATGCGGATTATGAATTTACCGAGCACGTCTATCCCATGCTTGAATTCAACGGCTTCACTGTTGTTGACCATGGCAGCCGGACACCTCTCGGTATTGAGGGCGTTGACGTCTTCAATCTGGGTTGTAGCGACGGCTGCGGAACAGTCCTGACAGCAGCTGGCGGACTGCGTATCCGGGCGACCGATCACCTGTTGTTAGGGGCAGGAATAGAAAAATCGATTGCAAGGGATGATCTGCTTGACTGGAGGAGTTATTTTGATTTGATTCTTCATTTCTAAGAGTCTGGGTAGATGATGAGAGGTCCCCTGTTTTTGGATGATATATATTATTGGATTATATAAGCTACATTTTAATATTAGATAACACAGAATTCGGGAGGGGGAATAATTATGGCAGATGGGTCTGTCGACATATCAGAAACATATAATTACAAGGTGGTGCGGCAGTTTGCCATCATGACGATTGTCTGGGGCGTTGTTGGTATGGCGGTCGGTGTTTTGATTGCCGCGCAACTGGTATGGCCTGCCTTGAATTTTGATATCCCCTGGTTGACGTTCAGCCGTTTGCGGCCATTGCATACGAATGCAGTAATCTTCGCCTTCGGCGGCTCGGCGTTATTCGCGACATCTTATTACGTTGTGCAACGGACCTGCCATGCCCGCCTGTATTGTGACCGGCTGGCGGCCTTTACCTTCTGGGGATGGCAACTGGTCATCCTGTCGGCGGCAATTACTTTGCCGCTTGGAATTACGACCTCGAAGGAATATGCCGAACTTGAATGGCCGATTGACCTACTGATTACCGTGGTGTGGGTCGCTTTTGCCATTGTCTTTTTTGGCACGATTATGCGACGCAGGATTGCGCATATTTATGTCGCCAACTGGTTTTACGCATCTTTTATTATCACGATTGCCGTACTGCATATCTTCAACAGTCTCGCATTGCCGGTCAGTTTCCTGAAATCCTATCCGGTATATGCCGGCGTGCAGGATGCCATGGTGCAATGG
>JACQHV010000216.1 GCA_016198885.1 Gammaproteobacteria bacterium | reverse complement strand
AACAGGCAGGCGCTGATCAGGACACCGGGATCATCGTCCAGGTAAAATGCCGCACTGCAGACCTCTACACAGATAGATAATACTGTGCGGTAATGACCGTTAAGCGCCAGCAAAGCCTCTGCAGTTTGCAGATTGGGCAATGCCGCGACGCAACCTTGTCCGACAAGATCCAGCGCCATTACACCTGATTTGAGCTGCAACTGTTCCACTACATAACTAGACAATCCCGGGCACAGGTAACCGGTGCAGGTGCTGATGATGACGGCGTCGATCTCGAGTGCATCAATATTTGCATTTGACAGCGCCCGCAAGGCAGCCGTGGTGGCCAGCGCCGGTGCATGTTGCAGAAAACGCGCGTACAGCGCGTCGGGATTGAAATGAATAAATTCATCAAGTGGATTTAATGCAAGATAACGGGTGTTGATCCCGCTGCTGCCGTTCAGCACTTTTTTGAGGAGTAGTTGATTAAAAGGGGTCAGAGCCCTTTTCTGGCATTCCCTGTGGTGATATAGTCTCATATCCCCCAACATTAAGGGGTCAGAGCCCTTTTCTGGCATTCCCTGTGGTGATATAGTCTCGGGCATGACTGGAACGGAGGAGTAATGCCCCGTAAACCCCGCTTCCATCTGCCCGGTGTGACGGTGCATGCGGTGCAACGCGGCCACAGCCGGGAGGCGGTGTTCTATGAAGACCAGGATTACCGCGCCTATCTCCACTGGCTGAAGGAAGCGGCACAACGCTATAGCTGTGCCATACATGCGTACGTATTGATGACCAACCATGTGCATATTCTCGCCACCCCCAAAGACAACACCGGCCTGAGCCACATGATGCAATATGTGGGACGGCGCTATGTGCCGTATATCAATTATCATTACGGCACCAGCGGCACGCTCTGGGAGGGCCGCTATAAAGCCAGCCTGGTGTATGAAGCGGATTATCTGCTGGCGTGCATGCGGTATATAGAACTTAACCCGGTGCGGGCCAATATGGTGCGGCATCCGCGCGAGTACCGCTGGTCGAGTTACCGGGCGAATGCCGAAGGCAAAGACGATGAACTGCTTAGCCTGCATGAGCGGTATCTGGTGTTGGGGAGAACAACAGCCCAACGCAAGGGCGCGTACCGGGAATTATTCCGGGCGCATGTGGATGAAGCTGAAATGAAGAAGATCCGGGCGGCGTGGCAGACGGGGACGCCATTAGGGAATGACTATTTCAAAGAGAAGGTAGAGAAGAAACTCAAGACTAAAGTGGGGCAAGACCGGCGGGGCCGGCCCTCAAAAAGGGCTCTGACCCCTTAAACCCACGCACGTGGAAGAAGGCTCTTATTAAAGCTTATGAGTCTGTGAGTTCTGAAACCTTAGACGAAGAAGAATTATTTATAAAACCACAAAAAACAAAAAAATCACGAAATCTCTCACTTCGCAAAAGATTCTTTGTGTTGAAACGAGATAGCTTTACTTGTTGTATGTGCGGTGCAAATGGGCCGGGCGTAAAACTTGAAGTTGATCATATAATTTCTGTTGCTGAAGGTGGAAGTGATGCTCTTAATAATCTACAAACACTGTGTTTTGAATGTAATCGTGGGAAAAGAAATTCAATATAAAACGCCTTATAACAACTCGTTCAACCCGAACGCGCAAAAGCAGCGCGCCGGTTAGCTAATTCGTTATTTTCCTGAATTTAAAAATTTTCCCTGTGGATCAGGGTTTGTGGTTCTTATCGAGTTTCAACGCCACTGAATTGATGCAGAACCGCTGGCCTGTGGGTTGCGGGCCATCTTCAAAGACATGTCCAAGGTGGGCATCGCAGACACTGCACAACACTTCCGTGCGCCGCATTCCGTAATTGTCATCCATTTCAGTTTTAACGGCATCTTTATCCATCGGTTGATAAAAACTTGGCCAGCCGGTGCCAGAGTTGAATTTGGTCTCGGAACTGAACAGTTCATTACCGCAGCAAATACAGCGATAAACGCCGTCCTCTTTGCAGTCATGATATTCACCGGTAAAAGCGCGTTCCGTGCCTTTTTGGCGGCATACGGCGAATTGTTCAGGGGTAAGTTCTTTTCTCCAGTCTGCTTCTGTTTTTTCTATCGTTTTTTTGGACATTAGTTTTTTCCAGTAATTTATCAAGTTCAGGGCTGGCCAGCTTATAATGCAATGTACCATCTTAGTATCAGAACATGCTGATTCGTTCAATAATCATCTGACAACTTGATGAAAAAGATAATCAGGCAACGACTGCAACAGGGCTTCACACTGCTCACGCCGACCCGACGGCTCAGCCGGTTTTTGCATGCCCGGTATGCTGCATCGCAAATTGAACAAGGGAATACTGTCTGGGAAACGGCCGATATCCTGCCATGGTATTCCTGGCTGCAACGCTGCTGGGGGGATTATTCAGCACTTTATAATAATGAATTGCTGCTGTTATCCACCCAGCAACAGCAGGCCGTATGGCAACAGATCATTTCCAGTTCACGTCATGCGGACCTGATATTGCAACCTGCGACGACGGCAAGACAGGCAGTTCATGCCTGGGAATTGTTGCACCAGTGGCAGTTGGCCGTCTTTCCTGAAGATATATATATCAATGAGGACGCGCGTGCATTTCAAAGCTGGGCGCAGGAATATCAGAAACGCTGTGCCAGGGCCGGCTGGCTGGACGAGACATGCCTGGCAAATGTTTTTGCAGATAAAACCAGCACACAGCAGATTGTTTTCAGTTATAAGCTTGCATTAATCGGATTTGATGAATTGACCCCGCAACAGCGGGCTTTACTGGCAGTATTAAAATCCGCTGGCTGCGAAATTCACGAACTGGATCTGGAAAAACGCAACTCTCAGGTAAAGTGCGCGGGTTTTTCTGATGCGCGTGCCGAGATCAGGGCCGCTGCAAACTGGGCCCGTCTGCTGCTTGAAGGTAACTCCGGCGCATCGATCGGAATTGTTGTCCCCAATCTGCAAGCACTGCGGCATCAGATCGAATATTGTTTCGATGACGTTTTATTGCCTGCATCATTATTGTCCCGCCCTGACAGCATCAAACGGCCTTTCAGTATTTCACTGGGTCTGCCGTTAGGTCATTATCCGATCGTTGAAACTGCGCTTCTTATCCTTGAACTGGCATACCAGCCGTTTTCTGTCCACGACATCGGGGCCTTGTTGCGTTCGCCATATATCAAGGATACAGATGCGGAACGGTTCAAACGGGCGAAACTGGATGCAAGCTTGCGTAAATCAGGCGAACCAGAGCTGACAATCAACTCATTATTATATACGGCGAGTCATTACCTCGATGCAGAAGATCATTGCAGCAGTTTTCTCGCCTGTTGTTATTCATTGCATAAAAGAATTGCCGGATTGCCTGCAACACAATCCCCTCACCAGTGGGCGAAAACCTTCTCGGAGCTGTTAACGATCTTCAGGTGGCCTGGTATACGCATGCTGACCAGCGCTGAATTTCAGACAGTCAAGGCATGGCAGGATACTCTCAGCCAGTTTGCATCACTTGATACTGTTTCAGCCCCACTAAAGTATAAAGCGGCACTTGCCCAGTTACGTCAGCTTGCGAATAATTTCAGTTTTCAACCGGAAACAGCAGAAGTGCCGGTGCAAATACTCGGCATGGCCGGTGCGGCCGGGATGCAGTTTGATCATCTGTGGATCATGGGATTGCAGGAAGAAGTGTGGCCGCCACCGGCTGAACCCAATCCATTTATTCCGGTTGTACTGCAACGACGTCACAAGTTTCCACACGCAACGGCGGACGCCCAGTTGCATTTTGCACAACAGATGTCGACACGATTAATCGATTCATCACCGGATGTGGTGCTGAGTTATCCGCAGAATGACGGCGAACGGCCGCTAAGACCAAGCCCGTTGATTTATGATCATCTGCAATCAACATATGAACTCACGAACAAACCGGTCTACTCAACACGGATCTATAACTCACGCAGATTTGACTGGATAAATGATAACAGGGCGCCGGCCATACCTGCGGGACATTCCGTGCACGGCGGGGCAACCTTGTTCAAGGACCAGGCGGCGTGTCCTTTCCGTTCCTTCGCCAGACATCGCCTGAATGCAGTTGGACTGGATTCCCTGGATATTGGTCTGGATGCGATGGATCGCGGTTCCCTGGTACATGAAGTATTGCAGATGTTGTGGCAACAACTGGGTAGTCATCAGGCATTGGCTGCAAAAGATGATTCAGAACTTGATGTAGAGATAAAAAACGCTGTTACACAGGTTCTCACACGGATGCAAAGGCGACGCAACCAGACATTTACTGAACGTTTTACTCAACTGGAGCGGGAACGGTTAACTGCATTAATGCATGAATGGCTTGCAATTGAGCGCGGACGTGATGCCTTTCGGGTAATTGCCTGCGAAGAAGATCACACGGCGATCATCAATGATATCGAGATAAAAACACGCATCGATCGCATCGATCAAATCGCAGACGGGCGAAGGATCATCATTGATTACAAGATCGGTGATGTCAAAGTTAATGCTTGGTTCAGTGAACGGCCGGATGAACCACAACTGCCATTGTATGCAGTGACCAATGCAGGTGAGCTTGCTGCGCTCGCCTTCGCCAGGATCAAACGCGGTGTATCCGGATTTATCGGACTGGCAGACGGAAACGACATTATTCCCGGCATCAGGGACGTTTCAGAGATAAAGGAAGCGCAGGCGATTGCCAACTGGCAGGAACTGATATCCGGCTGGAAAAAAATACTGTCACAGCTTGCCGCTGATTTTCGGGAGGGGGATGCCCGCGTTTCACCAAAAAATGCAGACACCTGCAAAATTTGCGATCTGCATGCCTTCTGCCGGATATACGAAAAATCAGTTATTAACCATAAGTCACAAGTTACCAATGAGGATTTATGAATACTGTAACTGATTACAAGGAACGAAAACGCGCCCTGACGCCGGATGAGTCATTTATTGTCCAGGCACCTGCGGGATCAGGCAAAACAGAATTACTGATTCAGCGTTATTTGAATTTATTGAGTCAGGTGGAACATCCCGAAGAGATCGTCGCGATCACATTTACCCGCAAGGCCGCTGCAGAAATGCAGGGTCGTATCGTTAATGCCCTGGTAATGGCGCGTGCAAAATATTCTCCGGAAGATGATACGACACGCATTACGTTGGCGCTGGCAGAAAAAGTCATTCAGCAGGATGAAAAATTCGGATGGCGCCTGGCGTGTCATCCCGGCCGTCTGCGTATCCAGACAATTGACGCCTTATGTGCATTGCTTACACGGCAGATGCCAATCCTGTCGCGTTTTGGCGCACAACCACAGACCGTGGATGATGCCAGCGGACTATATGAGCAGGCGGCCGCCAATACACTTGGAGAACTCGAGAGTGGAGAGGGCTGGTCCAATGCTATTGCCGTATTATTATCCCATCTCGATAATGATCTGCCCAAAGTCAGGGACATGCTTGCCAATATGCTGGCACGGCGTTATCAATGGTTGCGGCATGTTGCAGGCAAACCCCGGCGTGAAGAACTGGAAACCGGATTAAAGCATCTGGTAGAAGACACGCTGGAAAGAATCCGAAAAAATTTCCCTCGAAAATTCATGTCGGAATTAATTGCTTTACTACATTTCGCCGCTGATAACCTTGTGAAGGAAGATACGCCATCACCTGTCCGGGAATGCAAAGACATTGATCAACTGCCCGGTTATGCAGTGGAAGATCTGTCCAGGTGGCAGGGTATTGCCCATTTTTTGTTGAAAAAAGATGGCTGGCGTAAACAGGCAAGGAACGATATAGGTTTCCCGGCCGCCGGTAATAATAAGGTTGAAGGAGATACACGCAAGGCGATGAAAGATCGTTTTGCGGTATTGATGAGCAATTTGTCAGATGATGAAACTCTGTTTAATCTTCTGATGGAAGTGCGTTTTCTTCCACCTGTTGCCTACAAGGATTCTGAATGGCAGGTCGTGGATGCATTATGCCAGTTATTGATTCTGGCGGACGCGCAATTGCGTATATTGTTTGCGGAACGCAACCAGACGGATTTCTCCGGAATTGAGCATGCGGCCATACGCGCCCTCGGTACGCCGGAAGAACCCACCGACCTCGCATTACATATGGATTACCGGATCATGCATCTTCTGGTGGACGAATTTCAGGACATCTCCTTCAATCAACTGGTCCTGTTGCAACTGCTTACTGCGGGCTGGTCGGCAGGAGACGGTCATACGCTGTTTCTGGTCGGCGATCCCATGCAATCGATCTATCGTTTCCGTGAGGCGGATGTCGCCGTGTTTTTGAATACCTGGCAGGAACTGCGCCTCGGACAGGTCGCATTGACACCGTTGACAATCACACTCAATTTCCGATCACAACGCGGCATCGTGGAATGGGTCAATAACACTTTCAGGGAACTATTACCTGCATTGAGTGATGTGGATCTGGGCGCAGTCAACTATGCCGGCACCGAGGCATTTCATGACACATCCACCGGAACTGCCGTCAGGATTCATCCCTTGTTTAAGCGAAATGATTTGGCTGAAGCGGATACTGTTGTGCAGTTAGTCAATGCAGCACGACAAGATGATCCGGACGGCAAGGTGGCGATACTGGTGCGTAACCGGAATCACCTCACAGAAATTGCGCCGGGGTTGAGAAAGGCAGGTCTGCGGTTTCGTGCGGTGGAAATTGAAGGACTTGGACAACGACCCGCCATACAGGACCTGCTGGCATTGACCCGCGCATTGAATCATGTTGCTGATCGCATTGCCTGGCTCGCCATCCTGCGCGCACCCTGGTGCGGTCTGACGTTGCTTGATTTGTATGCACTTGCCGGAGAAGATAAGCGAACAATCTGGGAAATCGTACTTGACGACGCACGCATATTGTCATTAAGCAAGGATGGTCAAACTCGTTTAATGAAATTGCGTCATGTCTTGCAACAGACCATTACAGATGAACGGCGCCGTACATTACGGCGTTCTGTCGAATCGACATGGGTTGCACTTGGTGGCCCTGCCACATTGCAGGATGAATCCGATCTGGAGAACGCGCAAACATTTTTTGATTT
Organism: Gammaproteobacteria bacterium; assembly: GCA_016198885.1. GTDB lineage: Bacteria > Pseudomonadota > Gammaproteobacteria > Eutrophobiales > Eutrophobiaceae > JAENIZ01. Next base: position 1,230 of record JACQHV010000216.1, on the reverse strand, counting down.
GCTTGATCAGTTTGATGAAGGTGGTGAACTGAAAAATCCGGATCATTTCATGAAGGCCGTCGCTTTGCTCTATGCCGTACCTGATGTAAGTGCGGATGATAAATTACAGATCATGACCATTCACAAAGCCAAGGGACTTGAATTTGATACCGTTATCCTGCCTGCTTTGGGACGCGGCAAGCGCCAGGACGAGCCGAGTCTTCTGCTGTGGACGGAACGGCCGCATAAAGCAGGCCAGGACCTGATATTGGCCCCGATCAAGAAGGCGGGAGAAGATGAATCCCCGCTGTATGAATACCTGAGACGCGTGGAAAAAAAGAAACAATATTATGAAGATGGACGATTGTTATATGTTGCCGCCACACGCGCGAAAAAACAGTTACACCTGATTGGATCTGTCGATGTACTTGAAAAGGACGGCGTCCTGCAATTTTCCAACCCACGATCAGATTCCCTGCTTGCACAGCTCTGGCCGGCTGTGAAAGACACGTTTGAAGCAGCTCTGGAGAATTACACACCCGTCATAACACCTGAAGAAGAAGTTACTGTAATCAATTCTCAATTGCGGCGGCTCACATCAGACTGGACATTGCCTGTTGCACCCGACGCGGTGAAATGGCAGGCGGAAAAAATGTTTGATCAGGAAGAAGACACTGTCGCCAGGATCGAATTCGAGTGGGCAGGTGAAGTGATCATGCATATTGGCACCGTGGTACATCGTTGTATTCAATGGATGGCAGAAGAGGGGATTGAAACATGGGATAGAAAACGGATTCAGTCAAAACGATCATGGTATAAATCGTCATTGAAACGTCTTGGGGTGCCGGAGAAAGAAATCGAATTGGCCGTCGCCAGTGTGGAGGAAGCGCTGACCAAAATGATCCAGGATAAGCGGGGACAGTGGCTCCTGATGAAGGAACATAAAGATCAACACAATGAGTATGCATTGAGTGGTCTCTATCAGGGCAGGATTGTCAATATAAAGATCGACAGAACGTTTGTGGATGAGAAAGGAATCCGCTGGGTGGTGGATTACAAGACCGGCCGCCATGAAGGCCAGGATGTGAATGCGTTTCTGGATCAGGAAAAAGAACGCTATCAGGATCAATTGAAAAAATATGGTGATTTAATACGAAACATGGACAACAAACCAATTAAACTGGGTCTGTATTATCCGTTATTGCAAGGGTGGCGAGAGTGGGAATACAAGTAGAACCTATCTCAAAATTT
>JACQHV010000208.1 GCA_016198885.1 Gammaproteobacteria bacterium | reverse complement strand
GGCATCGAATATTACCTGCCATTGTTTCATCAGGAGACAAATTCCCTGTTTGATTATGTTGCTGACAACGCATTAATTTTTCTCGATGAAAATGTAACTGATATTGCAGAATCCTTCTGGCAGGATATTGAAGATCGTTATGAGCAGATGCGTCATGATGTAGAACGGCCTGTGCTTCCTCCGCACGGGATGTTTTTTACACCAGATGATGTTATTAGACGCATTGGCCCATTTGCGCAGGTGCATATCACCGGCATGGCACAGGAAGAATATGATCACGCGGTAAATTACGCCACTACTCTTCCACCACAATTGCCTGTTGATGCGAGGGCGGCGGAACCCATGGCAATCCTGAAACAGTTTCTCGATACTTTTCAGGGACGCATCCTGTTTGTCGCGGAATCTGCAGGCAGGCGCGAGACATTGGTCGAATTGTTTCAACAGCAGGAAATAAAGCCAAAATTATTTACTGATTGGAACAATTTCCTGAAAGGTACGGAACAACTTGGCCTCACGATCGCACTGCTTGAGCATGGCGCACAGATCGATAATCCGGGGATCGCGATTATCAGTGAATCGCAGCTTTTCGGTGAACGGGTCATGCAGCGCCGGTTGCGCAAACGCAGGCAACAGGATTCTGAAGCCATCATCAGAAATCTGACTGAATTAACGCCCAATGCGCCGGTCGTGCATGAAGACCACGGTGTGGGGCGGTATCAGGGATTGGTCACGCTGACCGTGGCCGATATTCCTGCAGAATTTATCTGTATCGAATATGCGCAGGGTGACAAACTTTATGTTCCCGTATCTTCGCTTGACCTGATCAGCCGTTATACAGGGGTCGATCCGGAACATGCCCCACTGCATCGTCTCGGCAGCGGACAATGGGAAAAGATCAAAAAGAAAGCTGCTGAACGTGTTTATGATGTCGCTGCTGAATTACTGGATTTACATGCACGTCGTGCTGCAAGGGCCGGTTTCAGCTTTGATCTTGATGAGAATGAATATCGCGCATTCATCCAGTCTTTCCCGTTTGAAGAAACACCTGGTCAGGCGGAAGCCATCTCCGCAGTAATTGATGACATGAATCAGGCAAAACCCATGGACCGTCTTGTCTGCGGTGATTCCGGATTCGGCAAGACAGAAGTTGCAATGCGCGCGGCATTCATTGCAGTCCAGAATGGCAAACAGGTTGCTTTACTTGTCCCCACCACACTGCTTGCACAGCAACATTATCAGAATTTCAGGGATCGCTTTGCCGACTGGCCGGTGCGCATTGAATTATTGTCGCGATTTCGCAGTGGTAAGGAACAGGAGAAGGTACTGAACGAACTGAAGGCAGGAACAGTCGATATTGTTATCGGCACGCATAAACTGATTCAGGATACGATTAAGTTCTCACGACTGGGGTTATTAATCATTGATGAAGAGCACCGTTTCGGCGTCAGGCAGAAGGAAAAATTCAAGGCCCTGCGTGCGGAGATTGATATTCTTACACTGACTGCCACCCCCATCCCGCGTACCCTGAATATGGCATTGTCCGATTTACGCGAATTATCGATTATTGCAACGCCTCCATCACGCCGTCTTGCGGTCAAGACCTTTGTACGTGAATGGAGCAGCCCGTTAGTGAGGGAAGCAATGCTGAGAGAGATAAAACGCGGTGGTCAGGTTTATTTTCTGCACAATGAAATAAAGACCATTGAAAAGACGGCCAGTGAGATCAGGACGCTTATGCCTGAAGCAATTATCAAGGTTGCGCATGGTCAGATGTCCGAAAAGGAACTCGAGCAGGTAATGCTGGATTTCTATCATCTCAGGTTTAACGTTCTGGTATGCACCACCATTATTGAGACAGGCATTGATGTGCCGAGCGCCAATACCATGATTGTCAATCGCGCCGATAAATTCGGTCTAGCGCAGTTATACCAGCTTCGCGGGCGGGTAGGGCGTTCACACCACCGTGCCTATACCTATCTGATCGTGCCGGAACGCAGGGCGATTACTGCGGATGCCGTCAAACGGCTGGAGGCGATAGAATCACTGGATGAACTTGGCGTTGGCTTTACACTCGCAACCTACGATCTTGAAATCCGGGGTGCAGGCGAGATCCTCGGTGAAGAACAAAGCGGGCAGATCCATGAAGTAGGGTTTGGTCTATACATGGATTTGCTGGAGCGCGCCATTCATGCGTTGAAATCCGGTAAACAACCGGAACTTGACCGGCCGCTGGAACATGGCGCTGAGATTAATCTTCATATCGCTGCCTTGATTCCGGAAGATTATCTGCCGGACGTGCATGCGCGTCTCATCATGTACAAGCGGATTGCCAGTGCAAAGGACGAGGACGAATTAAGGAATCTCCAGGAAGAAATGATTGATCGTTTCGGTTTATTGCCTGAACCGGTAAAGAACCTGTTTCAAATCACTACACTGAAACTCAAGGCAAACCCGCTCGGTATTCGCAAGATTGATCTGGGCCAGCAGGGAGGACGCCTGCATTTTCACAGTCATACCAATATTGACCCAAACAGGATCATCAAACTGATACAGGCCGAGCCGCAAACCTATAAACTGGATGGTCAGGATAAACTGCGCATCAATAAAGAGTTGCCGGACAGCCGCGACAGATTCGCAACACTGGATAATTTATTAAATGAAATAGCGACAAGAGATGCTGCCTAGGAT
>JACQHV010000205.1 GCA_016198885.1 Gammaproteobacteria bacterium | reverse complement strand
AGGTAATATTCGATGCCGGCAGGTGCAAGACCCTGACTGACATCACGATATAAAGGACACTGTCCAGGGTTCCCCTCAAACCGGCTGCGCCAGCTGGATCGAAACCTTGCAATACCTTCATCGATAAGCGCGATTTCTTTTGCCGGCAGGATATTGACGGATTCAATCTTTTCCAGTGAACGTTGTGTCTCGGGATTAAACTCCCGGATACTGTCTATTTCATTATCAAACAGATCAATTCGATAAGGGAGTACCGCTCCCATCGGGAAGATATCGATAAGAGAGCCGCGTATTGCCGCATCCCCATGTTCCATCACCTGGCCACTGAATATATAACCTGATTCACTCAGTTGCCGCCTGAAATTATCGATATCCAGCAGCTGGCCGGTCTTTAACATCAGACTGTGCGACAACAGATATTCCTTCGGCAGAAGCTGATGCATTACCGTTGTAATTGGCACAACCAGGATTCCACGAATGAGAGTGGGCAGTCTGGCTAATGTAGCAAGCCGTTCAGAGATAATATCCTGATAGGGTGAGAAGAGGTCATATGGCAAAGTTTCCCAATCAGGGAAGGCCAGCAGTTTAACCGTTGAATGCCCGTCTGAATAAAATTTTAATTCCTCCAATAACCTGCCTGCACTCAGGGAATCCGTAGTGATAACAATGATGGGTGCCTCAATTTCACTGGCCACCCTGCTGATGGCTAATGCCTTGCTGCTGCCGTACAGGCGACCCCAATAGCGACGTTCACCGGATTTACCCGGTAATTCTGGATGAAAGGGGCTTATTCGAAGTGCGTCAGACATTCTGTTCGTAAAGCGAATCTCGTCGCTCGTATCTCTTTATACGCTTCACGCTTCACGCTTCACGCGTGCGATTTCTTTTTCAATCGCCATGAGTGCCTTTAACGGGTCAGCCGCCTGTGTGACAGGTCTGCCAATCACCAGATAATCACTGCCTGCACGGATAGCCTCGGCGGGTGTCATGACCCGTTGTTGATCATGATGTTCTGATCCCTGTAGACGAATACCGGGGGTTACCAGACAAAAACCGTCGCCAAATTCCTTTCTTAACATTGCAACTTCACGCGCAGAACAGACCACACCATCGAGCCCGCTTTTGTTTGCCAGCATTGCGAGATCCTTGACCTGCTCAGATACATGTTTGACCACACCGATCTGTTTGAGATCTCTCTCATTCATACTGGTCAGTACAGTAACGGCGATCAATAGTGGTTTATGCAAATGTTTATCTATCGCCTCGCGGGCCATAGTCATCATGCGCAGACCACCTGAGGCATGCAGGTTGAGCATCCAGACACCCATGTCAGCTGCGGCACTACAGGCTTTTGCAACCGTGGTCGGTATGTCATGAAATTTGAGATCAAGGAATACGCTGTATCCTTTTTCGATAACCTGATTAACAAAGACCGGGCCGGCACGGGTAAATAATTCCTTGCCGATCTTGAGCCGGCAATGCGCCGGATCCATTTTTCCGATCAATTTCAACGCATGACCAGGATCAGAAAAATCAAGAGAGACAATTACATGAGAGTCATTCACCTTCTACCCCATGTACAGGTTTGACAGTATTCCAGTTTTTACAGCTCGGGCATTGCCAATGCAAAGTCTTGGCGTCAAACCCACAATGACGGCATTTATATATTGAACGGTTTTCGAGCAACTTACCTGTGAGATCCTTGATCGATATAAGGTTTTCCCGAGCCCCACCCTGTGCCTGTGCCAGGGCATATTCGATAAGACGATTGACCCCCCGCACTGTTGGACGCTTTTTTAACTCCGAGATTATAAACTTGGCCGCTGCTTCTTCTCCCTGCTGATCAGCAATCAGTTCTGCCAGCGTCAGCATTGAAGTTATACCACCATATTTATCCACGATATTCCGCAGATACTGCATATATTCATCCACATTATCCAGATTTCTGTAGCAGTTAAGCATTGGAATTACCGCTTCAGATAAATATTCAGGATCCTGGTGCTCTATACGTTGATAAGCATTAATCGCCTGTTTGAATTTTCCATTATCATACAATTCCTCCGCTTCAATAATACTGGCACGTACACAAACAGGATCGATAGTGAGTGCCCTGCGCAGATTTTCTTTTACACTTTTTTCCTGTCCGATTAACCGCTGTTCCTCGGCTTTTTCACAATAAAACTGGGCAATCATCGCATTTAATGATTCTCCTGATGCGAATTCAAGTTTGCGCGCAATGTTTATTGCATTATCCCAGTCCTTTTCCTGCTGATAGATATCCAGTAATTCTGAAAATGCATGGACTGAGTGCGATCCTGTTTCTACCAATTCCTTGAACAGACCTTCAGCGCGATCAAGGAGTCCGGAACGCATGTAATCCATCCCCAATTCCAGAAGAGCAAGTGCGCGTTGTTCACGATTAAGTGTGGGACGGGCAATCAGATTCTGATGAATACGAATTGCGCGATCAACTTCACCGCGCCGCCGGAACAGGTTACCCAGGGCAAGATGAGTCTCAACAGTTTCGCTGTCAACTTCAAGCATCTTGATAAAGACTTCTATTGCCTTGTCCGGTTGTTCATTTAATACGTAATTTAACCCCTTGAAATATTCCGGATGGATACTGCGCAGTTTATTTGAACCATTAATCCTGACACTACGCCGCCCCAACCACCATGAAACAACAGCAGCAATCGGCAATAACCAGATTAATGTCATCCAGTCTGATTCCATCAATGCGTGTCCTTGACAGGTATAATCCTGAGATTATTCACCTCTTTCTCGGTAAGTTTGATTTGTTTTTCCAATCTCGATTTTTCGCGTTTCAGATTTACCAGTAACGGGAGCAAAGCCATTATTCCGAGAAGGATTCCTATACAAAGACTTGATAACAGCAATATTGAAAGCGGTAATTCAACACTGCCCGCCAGATAATTGAATGTCATTACCTGATCATTCTTTAAAAAGAATACCAGCCCGCAAATAAACACAAAGAAAAATAAACAGATATAAAAGGTTCGCTTCAAGGTACGAGGCATGAGGTGCACCTGGTTTAAATTGATTAGTGTGTTAGCCCAAAGGTTTAACAATAATCAGTGATAACAATGAAAACAATAGCCCGGATGGGGAAACTTGTCACACACCGGTAACGCGGGAATGAATTATATAAGTTTATTTTGAATTGCGATCTACGCGTTCGCGTAACTGTTTGCCCGGTTTGAAATGGGGAACATATTTGGCAGGTAATGACACCGGTTCACCGGATTTTGGATTTCTGCCTACGCGTGGCGGCCGGAAATGCAGGGCAAAACTGCCGAATCCCCTGATTTCTATCCGTTCACCATTGGACAGTGTTTCAGCCATATGCTCGAGGATGGTCTTGACTGCAAGTTCGACGTCCCGGTAGGCCAATTGTGTTTGTCTTCTTGCAAGTAATTCGATCAGTTCTGATTTTGTCATGATTATTATTCTCGTTTTAAGTGCGGAATTATCTCGCCCCGATTTAACGATATAAAATGACTGCCCCTTTTTAAATCAAGGTAAAAAAATATACCTCGAACAAACTAATCCGGTTTACTTGTTCTCCAGATGTTCCTTCAGAATATCTCCCAATTTTGCCCCGCTCCCTGACTCCGGGGAATATTCTTCAACTGCAGCCGCCTCATCATCAGATTCCTTCGCCCTGATCGATAAATTTATGGCACGTTTCTTCCTGTCCAGGGCTGTTATTTTAACTTCCAGCTCATCACCCTCCTTGATCACGTGCCGGGCGTCCTCGACTTTCCTGTCAAGTGAGATTTCCGAGGCCTTCAGTTGGCCTTCAACACCATCTGCAAGCCTGACAGTAACATACTTGGTCTCTACCTTTTCAGCAATACCTTTTACGATACTTCCTTTAGGATATTCAGCAACATAGCTTGAGAATGGATCTTTTTCCAGTTGTTTTATACCCAGGGATATCCGCTCCCGCTCGGCATCTACGGCAAGAACCACTGTTTCCAGCTCCTCACCCTTGGAATAATTTCGTATCGCCTCTTCTCCGGTACCCGCCCAGGTGATATCCGATAGATGAACCAGTCCATCTATCCCCCCCTCAAGTCCGATGAAAATGCCAAAATCGGTTATGGATTTGATGGTCCCCTTTACGCGGTCGCCTTTATTATGGGAGGCGGCAAATTGCTCCCAGGGATTGGGCTGGCATTGTTTCATGCCCAGAGAAATGCGCCGTCTTTCCTTATCAATATCAAGTATAACGACATCGACTTCGTCACCAATATTAACCAGTTTGGAAGGATGTACATTTTTGTTGGTCCAATCCATTTCAGAGACGTGAACCAGGCCCTCAACACCCTCCTGAAGTTCCACAAAACAGCCATAATCGGCCAGATTGGTTACCCGGCCGTGCAGTTTCGTGCCTTCGGGAAAACGCTTGGTCAGATCTGCCCAGGGATCATCCCCCATTTGTTTCAGGCCAAGAGAAACGCGATTACGCTCACGATCAAATTTCAGGATCTTGACTTCGATTTCATCGCCGATATTTACAATCTCACCGGGATTCTTGACCCTTTTCCAGGCCATGTCAGTGATATGCAACAGGCCATCGATACCGCCCAAATCAAGGAAGGCGCCATAGTCAGTCAGATTCTTAACAACGCCCTTGACCACTGCGCCTTCTTTCAAATTCACCAGCAGTGCGTCACGCTCTGCTGAATTTTCACGTTCCACTACCGCACGCCGCGAGACAACCACATTGCTCCTGCGACGGTCAATCTTGATGACCTTGAATTCGAGAGATTTGCCTTCCAGATAACCGGTGTCTTTTACCGGCCGTACGTCTACGAGGGAACCGGGCAGGAAGGCGCGGACATTATTGATATCGACAGTAAAACCACCCTTGACCCGTTCAGCGATAACACCGGTTACCGTTTCGTTGGTCTCGTGGGCCTTTTCCAGATTTTTCCAGGCAATCAAACGTTTTGCCTTTTCGCGAGAGAGGCGGGTTTCGCCATAACCATCTTCCACACTATCCAGGGCAACATCTATTTTATCGCCTACTGCAACTTCCAATTTACCCTTTTCGTCAAAAAACTGTTCAATCGGTATGATTCCCTCTGATTTGAGACCGGCATTGACTGTGACTGTATCCTGGTTGACGTCAATCACTGTCGCACTGACAATGACCCCCGGGCGCATTTTGCCCTCGATTTGGCTTTGTTCAAAAAGCTCCGCAAAACTCTCACTCATTAAAAAAATATCCTCTTACAAGACTTCATGCTTGTGTTAATAATTAATGTATATTATCTCCGGCAAGTTCCGGTATTTCCGGAAAACGATCACGTACCAGCATCGATACCTGTTGGATGACCTCTTCAATATTCAAGTTCGTGGTATCAATTACAACAGCATCATCCGCCGGTTTTAACGGGGAAACAATACGCTGACTATCCCTGGCATCACGCTCGATTATCTCGACCGAAAGCTGCGGGAGGTTAACATCAAACCCTTT
>JACQHV010000204.1 GCA_016198885.1 Gammaproteobacteria bacterium | reverse complement strand
CGCCAGATCTCCGGCCCGGTGCCTTCATAATGGGAGCGCGGGTTATCGGGATTCGCAAACTGGTCAAGCACCCTGCCCTTGCCTTCCTTCTGCATCTGCTCGGCAAGATCTCTTGCCCCTTCCATACCTTCTTCCTTACTGACCAGGATGATCTCCGCGCCGAATGCCTGCATGGCTACGCGCCGTTCAAGACTCATATGCTCCGGCATGATAAGTATCATCTTGTAGCCCCGGATTGCCGCAGCCATGGCCAGCGCGATGCCGGTATTGCCACTGGTAGCTTCAATGAGTATATCGCCGGGTTTGATCTCGCCACGTTCCTGCGCATGCTTGATCATGCTGAGTGCAGGCCTGTCTTTTACCGATCCAGCCGGATTGTCACCCTCGAGTTTTGCGAGAAGCAGATTACTGGATTGACCTGGCAGGCGTTGCAATCTAACAAGTGGTGTATTGCCGACACAGGATTCTATTGTTGGAACATCGATCCTGTCTGAGGCAGGTGTTTTTGAATATGCGTGGTAACTCATAAGTTATAATGTTATGTCAGATCAGTGAACGTGCGAGTATTATCGCATCTTCCTTGCCGAATTCGGCAGGATAATAATCCCTGCGCATACCCACCTCGTTAAATCCGGCGCGATGATACAGCTTGCGTGCGTATTCATTGGATGGCCTGACTTCCAGAAAGGCGGTATCTGCGTTATGCCGGCGGGCCAGGCCAAGCAGATATTCAAGCATCATATTCCCATATCCTTTATTCTGGACATCTGGCCTGACGCAAAGATTCAATAAATGGCACTCTCCTGCAGCCACGGACATCACGCCATAGGCGATAATTATCTTGTCAAATTCAAGCACCCAGCAACAATAACCAACCCGCAGACAGTCCTGAAATATAATCTCGGACCAGGGATAGATATAGGCAGACTGTTCTATCGCCAAAATCTCAGCAAGATCAACATCTTTCATCGGCCGGAAATCCGGCATTGACTCTTTTAATACTGCACTCATTTCGATTCCCTGTATATCCGCATCGCCAGTTGCAGGTCCTGCCAGGATTTCCGCTTCTCTCTTGGAGAACGTAACAGATAGGCAGGATGATAGGTCACAACAACCGGCACCCTGGGGCCCGGATACTCATACCGGCGGCCACGCATCTGTCCGATTGGAGTGTCCACCTTTAATAAATTTTGTGCCGCGATTCGTCCCAGCGCAAGGACGATCTTTGGATTTACCAGAGCAATTTGCTGTCTCAAGTAGGATTCGCAGCAGGCAACCTCTTCCGGCCTCGGGTCACGATTATTGGGTGGGCGACATTTCAAAATATTCGCAATAAACACCTGTTCGCGCTTCAACCCGATCGCATGCAGCATGGAATTCAGCAGCTTGCCGGCCCGTCCTACGAAAGGTTCACCCTGTCTGTCTTCTTCCGCGCCGGGGGCCTCACCGATGATCATCCAGTCCGCATTGGTATCACCCACGCCAAAAACCGTCTGGGTGCGGCCTTTATGTAATTCGCAACGCGTACATACGGCCACCTGTTTACGCAGATCGTTCCAAATCTCCTCATTGCCACCTGTATACGGTGCAGATGAAACTAATACCTGCTCTTCAGGTACAACTAGTGATTCAGCATTACTATCCCTGCTTACAAAAATATCAATTCCGATTGTTTGAAGATAATAACGTTGTGCCGGAGTCAGGTTCATACCGGCGCGGCTGCCTGTGGATGAGTGCGCGGCGGTGTGTAAAGTGCCTTGTTCAGGGCGTTGAGATAGGCCTTGGCAGAGGCAACGACTATGTCGGTATCCGCACCTTGGCCGTTGATGATGCGGCCGCCTTTATCAATACGCACTGTCACCTCGCCCTGTGAATCAGCTCCTGTGGTGATGTTGCTGATTGAAAATAATTGCAGGTCACAACCACTCGCGACAATGGACTCGATGGCCTTGAATGTAGCATCCACCGGTCCGCTGCCTTCGGCATGCGCCTGTTTTTCGATGCCATCCACAGACAGTATAATTGTCGCTTTCGGCGTCTCACCGGTTTCGGAAACCGCCTTGAGAGCCACGAACTTCAGGCGATCCTGGGCGGCATCGTGGATGGCGTCTGTCACCATGGCCAGCAGATCCTCATCATAGATATCGTGTTTCTTGTCGGCGAGATCCTTGAAGCGGCCGAAGGCGGCATTCAAATCTTCCTCGCGTTCAAATTCAAACCCGAGATCCTGCAGACGCGCGCGAAACGCACTACGACCTGAGTGCTTACCCAGAACCATCCGGTTGGTATGCCAGCCGACATCCTGGGCACGCATGATTTCGTATGTCTCGCGGCTTTTCATTACGCCATCCTGATGAATACCGGATTCATGGGCAAAGGCATTGGCTCCGACGATGGCCTTGTTCGGTTGCACCGGGAAACCTGTAATATTGGACACCAGTTTTGAACAATGCACTATCTGGGTAGTATCCAGACCTATATCGCAGGGAAATACATCCTGACGGGTGCGTACTGTCATCACGATCTCTTCAAGGGCGGCATTACCTGCACGTTCCCCCAATCCGTTAATGGTACATTCGACCTGGCGTGCGCCGTTCAGGACTGCCGATAATGAATTACCCACCGCAAGGCCAAGATCATTGTGGCAATGGACAGAGAATACGGCCTTATCGGAATTCGGCACGCGTTCAATTAGTTGCCGGATCAATTCACCAAACTGGTGCGGCAGATTATAACCCACCGTATCAGGTATATTGACTGTGGTGGCGCCCGCATCGATCACCGCTTCCAGCACCCGGCATAAAAAATCAATCTCGGAACGTCCGGCATCCTCAGGAGAAAATTCAACATTGTCCGTATATTTTCGTGCACGTTTGACTGCATGGACAGCCTGTGCAAGTACCTGGTCCGGCCCCATGCGCAATTTCTCCCGCATATGAATCGGGGATGTTGCAATAAAGGTATGGATACGCGCAGATGCTGCATTCTTCAATGCAGCAGCGGCCCGATCAATATCTTTATCCAGGGCACGGGCAAGCCCGCAGACCGTACTGTTCTTCACCGATTCTGCGACTTGTCTGACCGCCTCAAAATCACCGGGGCTTGCAATCGGAAATCCTGCTTCAATAACATCAACACGCATGCGCTCCAGTGCCTTGGCAATACGCAATTTTTCATCCTTCGTCATGGACGCGCCGGGACTTTGTTCACCATCCCGAAGCGTGGTATCAAAAATTATCAATTTGTCTTTCATGGTCCTGCTCCGCTACTTCTATCCATACTAATTTGGCAGCATGGATGAAACAATAAGGAAAATGTTCGCAATTAATGCAAACAATAGTATTTGAATTGTAAAAATGAGGTGTTTTTGCCCGTTCAGGGCAGCAGAAGCAGACGACCGGACAGTAACGCCTGGCAAAGACAGGGAAAAAAAGTTTGTATGTTGATACAAATCATAAGCTTGAATATATCAATATACGCGATATTTGCAAGCAATAAAGCGGGAGAAAACCGGTTATTACTTAATGGTTTCCTGCATTTTCCGCGCGGCCCGGTGCTTACGGATGAGAACCAGTGTCATGGCAGGCCCGGATACCGCATAGCTAAACGTGATTAAAAACAGCACCAGTGGCGGCTCACTCGCGATAAATACAAATACCAGAACAATAATCAAAACCGTAACAAACGGCACCCTGCCTTTCAGATCAAACTGCTTGAAACTGTGATAGCGGATATTACTCACCATCAATACGCCTGCGAGAACTGTAATGGGGAAGGTAATAAATAAAATGCCAGTGCCATCCACCAATCCCCGGGATTCTGCAAACCAGATCATCCCGGCAATCAGGGCAGCGGCTGCCGGGCACGGCAGGCCCTGGAAAAAACGCTTGTCCGCACTGGCCGCCTGGGTATTAAAACGTGCAAGGCGAAGAGCAGTCGCGGCCGCAAATATAAAGGCGGCAAGCCAGCCAAGTTTACCCAAGTTGGAAAGAGACCATTGATAGACCACCAGGGCAGGTGCAAGACCAAATGACACCATGTCGGATAGACTGTCATATTCAACACCGAAATCAGTCTGTGTATTGGTCAGTCGCGCAATGCGGCCATCCATACCATCCAGGATCATGGCGACAAATATGGCGATCGCAGCAGATTCAAAGCGGGCATTCATGGCGGCCACAATGGAATAAAACCCGGCAAACAGCGCTGCCGTCGTGAACAAATTGGGCAGAATGTAAATACCACGACGCCGGTTAATCATATACCTGGTCCTTCCGGAAATTTCTAATGCACGATTTCGTGCCAATATTGTCTGCATTTACCTGATAACTATATCATGTGCATTCAAACAGAATATATCAATGGGCAGGATAAATTTCGCCGGTGTCAGTCAGGGTCAAAACAGGTATTTTGATACAATCTCCGTTCGGTGAAGAAAATTTTTCCCGGAACCTCAATATAATGATTATTTATGCCTGTCTTGCTTCCTCCGTGCAACGATTAAAGTGCGCACATACCAGATCGCCGTAATCGGCAGCGGCGCCGCAGGTTTAATGGCGGCAATTACCGCTTCATGCCAGAGTGATTGCATATTGATTACCGACGGACCGGTTGGACGCTCCAACTCTGTAATGGCCCAGGGTGGACTACAGCTGCCGTTTCCATCACCGGAATCCCGAAAAAAATTCTTTGATGACATCATACGATCTGCGCGCACTGAACTGGATCAGGGACTGGTGCTTCACTTTGTAAATCAGGTCAATGCAACTGTAGATCGACTGATATCCTGGGGACTGGAACTGGACCGCGATCAGCAAGGTGAATTCATCCGCAGGATGGCGGGAGGATTGAGCGAGGCACGCATTGTTTCCGTCAAGGATCAGATTGGTCCCGCGATTATCAAAATCCTGCGCGATAAACTTCAGCATTGCGACATTGAGATCCAGGAACATTCCCGTGTAATTGATTTAAAACCGGATAATGAATTTATTAACATCAGGATAAATTCAACAAAAGACGATTATGCAGAGATCCGATCACGGGCCGTTATATGCTGTACCGGTGGCATTACCTATTACGAAGCACAACGTCGCAGAGCGCCAACAACCAACCCGGCTAATGAAAACCACATCGTCTTCGATATCCTGTGCCGGCTTGGTTTGCCGACTGTCCACACCGATTATTATCAGTTTCAACCCTTCGGTATTGTCACAGGGAATCAGGAGAACCCCGGGAAATGCGTACCGGAGAGTATTGTGAATTTCCCGGTCCGGATTCTTGACCGGCATAATCATGATCTCGGAGACATCCGGCAGGATCGTCTCGCTCTTACTGAACGTATGTTCAAATCCAAAGCGGATGGTGACGCTGTCATTCTTGAGGATGGCCGCACAGGTTTCTGGCTTACCCTGGAAGATATTGATCCTGTGCAACTCGAGCGTACATACCCTAAATTGTACGGTAATTTAAAACACATGAACCTGTTGACACAGAATGTACTGATATTCCCGTTCTTGCACTATTATCTGGGCGGAGTGAAAATAAATGCGCGCTGCGAAACCTTAATACCAGGTCTGTTTCTGGCCGGAGAGATTACTGGCGGTATGCACGGGCGGAATCGACTCATGGGAAACGGCATTACGGATTCTCTGGTTCACGGCGAGGTCGCTGCACGCAGTGCATGTGAATACATATCCAGATAATTTATAAGAGAACATGGAACACCGCCCAAAATATCTAGGCGCCGGTACGCGGCTGAAAAATACACCCTCCCGGACCCTGATTGATTTTGCATTCCAGGCAGAACTCAACTCCACACGATATCTTTATGAAGGATTGAGCTATGCAGATATTGCTCATGTGTTAATGTTGCTGGAACAACGCATCATTCCGGATGATGCGGGCCGGAGATTGCTGGAATCCCTGGTCGCCATTCACGACATTAAAGATGCGGAATCATTCATGGACCCTCAATGGGGTGACCTCTATAACAACCGTGATGCTGAATTGCAAAGGCGCATCGGTAAAGACGCAGGATGGCTGCATGCCGGCCGGGCACGGCGCGAAGCATTGACAATCGCGTGGTTGATAAATCTGCGATCGGCTTGCATCAGCTTGATCCGTGATAACATCAAATTACTTACCACGTTCAGTGATCTGGCGGGAACCCACATCGAAACCCTTATTCCGGATTTCACCTATCTTCAACATGCACAACCCACTACACTCGGTCATTATCTGCTTGGATTTGCCTTTCCAATCTTGCGCGACAGCGAACGCCTGCTGAATGAATTCAGAAATCTGAACAGCAGTCCGGCTGGTGCTGCCAGCACCAACGGCACGCGATTGCCTTTGAACCGCGAGCGAATGCGCGAACTGCTGGGTTTCGAGCGGATCACCACCCATGATCGGGATGCAATGTGGCAACCGGATGTCGGTATTCAATTGATGTCGATTGTCGTTTCCATGGCAACTTCTCTGGATCGACTCGTCGAAGATCTCCAGATCTGGACAACCTCTGAGTTCAATTTTGTTGAATTGGCTGATGAGCACTGCCGGACCAGTGTTATCATGCCAAACAAGAAAAACCCTTATGCGCTGGCATTTATCCGGGGCAAGGCACGTGAACTTGACGGCAATCTTGTCAGTATCATCACAACCAACCAGACGCCTTCCGGGCAACTCGACAACCGGAATGCCGCATATGAGTTGCTGCCACAAGCCTTGCAAACCCTGCATGGAATGGTTTGCCTGCTGGCTGAGGTATTGAACAAAATGAAGTTCAATACAAAACTTATGCATAATCAGGCCTCAACCGGATTTACCTTTGGCACGGAGCTGGCTGATCTGCTGATGCAACGCGAACAGATTGATGCGCGAACAGCTCACGAGATTACTGGTGCATTAATTTCAGAATTTGTGCATGAAGCACAATCACAGGATAATTTTGGAAAGAGACTGTCATACCTCTTTAAAGATAAAACCGGACGCAAATTGTCGTCCAATATTGCAGAGATCATGGCTGAGCTTGAACCGGTGCGGATCATTATGAACAGAACCGGTCATGGCAGTTGCGCTCCACAATCGGTGCGTACGATGTGTGATAATCTGGTCGAAACGGGAAATCAGTTGCTTGTAACACTGAATAATTCAGTCGCGGTTAAAACATTTCCCGACATTCTGCGTCAGGCAGTCCAAAAAAGGTTGGGTAAAAAATGGTGACTTCATTGCAGAAACTTTTTCAAAACCAGGAACGCTCCCGCAAACCACGCGAACACGGGATTACTCATGTACTGGACAAGGGTATGTCAGTGGCGGAACTGGAAGGGCTCTTCGAGGCGGCCAGCGATTATGTGGACATTATAAAATTCGGCTGGGGGACTTCAGTAGTAGTGCAAAATCTTGATGCCAAGATCGACTTGTGCAATCGCTATGGCATTGATTTCTGTTGCGGTGGCAGTCTGTTTGAACTCGCAGTCATGCGGAATAAACTCGATGAGTACATCGCCTTTCTCAAAGAACGTAATTTCAAACTGGTGGAACTTTCAGAGGGGGTCATTGAAATCCCGAAAGCAGACAAACAAAAATATCTGGAACGCTTGGCCAAAGAATTCAAGGTGCTTTCTGAAGTCGGGAGTAAGGACAGCACCGTGGTCGTGGCGCCTTACCGGTGGGTGCGGCAAATCAAGGACGAACTGGCGGCCGGGGCATGGAAGATGATCATGGAGGGACGGGAATCCGGCACCGTGGGACTCTACCGCCAGACCGGCGAAATCCGTACCGGTCTCATTGAGGAAATTGAAGTGGAGATTGATCCGGCCAAACTTATCTTCGAAGGGCCGCAGATGCGGCAGCAGGTGTGGCTGGTACAGCATTTTGGTTGTAACGCCAACCTCGGCAACATTGCGCCCAGAGATGTGATATCCCTGGAAACGCTGCGGCAGGGATTGCGTTCGGATACGATGATGCACCCGCAATGACGGGGAACGGAGATTTTCATAATCCTGCAATTGTGATCCATGCCGACACCGCAGGTATTGGTATTATTCATGCTCTTAGTCTCGGCGCCGTTGATATCATCACAATAGATCGTACCTGGAAACCCACCCTTGGCAGATTTTCCAGCATCCCGAAACTGCGGGTCACTTATACGCCCGGAAAATCCAGGACATTGACCGGGATACTGCAAAGTCTGTGCAAGCGTATCATTGGCAAGGGGGTTTTATTCGTAAGTAATGACGTCGACCTCGAATCATTGATTACCGTACAATCCTCGCTTCCCGATCAATTGCATGTGCCTGCCGCACCGCATATCGGGCTGAAGATATTCGACAAAAACTGGCAGTATGATCTTGCCCGGCAGGTTCAGGTTCCAACACCTGACCATATACGTTTTTTTGCCGGTGAATCACCGGACTTTCACGGCCTGCGTTTCCCCCTGATACTGAAACCTGCTGTAAGACTGTCAGATGCCCGCAAAAAGGTTTTCAGGCTCCGGCTTCTTAACAATCCCGGCGAAGTCGAGCAGGCACTGGAAGAGATAAGCTGCAATCTTTCCGGTTTCGGATTCCAGCTGGCCGAAAATATACCAGGGGAACCTGATCAGCTGTTTACGGTTGGATGTTACGGCGGGCGCAACGGGAAAGTTTTACGTACGTATACGGGACACAAACTTACGCAGTATCCCTACTACCATGGTATGGCAAGCATTGCGGAAACCATACCACCACCTGCGGGTCTTGCAGAAATGGCCGGGGCGCTGCTCAACCATATGGGTTTTCACGGTATCAGCCAGGTTGAATTCAAACTGGATAAAAGAGATGGTTTATTCAAACTTCTGGAGATCAATGGCCGGCCCTGGTTGTGGGTAAAACTTGCTGCGCTTTCCGGAGTTAATTTGCCGCTTATCCAGTATTACGATGTCCTCGATGATCCGGGATTGTCCGCCGCTCTAAATACACCGCAGGATGATCGGTTCTTCTTCGTGCATGATCATCATGTGCGTATAAACAATCTGCCCCTGGAAAAGCAAATTATTGCTGACCTGCAAAAACACAAAACCATGGTGTCTGCAATCGATTTCAGGGGAGAGTGGCGTCTGGCCTGGATTGATCGATGTATTTCGTTGTTCAAGCGGGCAAACCAGCGAATGTAAATACAAACAGTATTTTTATCTTATCAAAGGTTATTTCTGCTGATCAGAAATATGGGCCATTCGAAAATTCCTGACTTCGTGCATCGCCTGCAAACTAGCACATGTCAAGATACCGGTCTTGGCCCGTGCAATCAGTAAAAACACAAGATTCTGTAATACCATTACCGACGCCGCCACCACGGCTACTCCCGTTGTTCCGTAGGGAACGACCACCATCAGAGAACCTGTAACGAGGAGCAATCCGGATATCAGCGTAATCAGCATCATACTCATCTGGTGACCGGTCATGATCAACGTGAGACCACAGGTGCCCGTCAACACATTCATGAGATGTCCGGAGGAAAGCACGATAAGCAACAGTGTTCCTTCCCTGTAATAACTGCCGAACACAATTTCCAGCAACCATCCGCCTCCTGCAGCGAAAATCAATACTGCAGCGATGGCAGGCAGCGATGCAAGCGTTGCAGTCGTTTGCAGGGCACGTTGTAATTGAGTCTTGTTTCCACGCGCATACAGTTCCGCGATAACCGGCGGCATTACTGCGTTTGCGACCATCAATGGCAGAGACACCACATCTGCCATACGCGTTGCAGTGCCATAGAGCGCAAGATCTTCCTTGGCAACATAGGCACCGAGGATCCAGATATCGGCATGCCGTGTTAACAGCAAGACTACCACCGAGATCCAGGCAGGGATCGCCAGTTTGAGGAGATGTGAGAGGGGATAATCTTGAACTGCAATTATTTTTGACGTCCGGCGTTTAAGCGCTGCAAGTGCAACAGCAACATTTAGTGCCGTTGCAACTATCATGACCCACAGCACTGCGGACAGGTTTACCTGTTGCGGATTTAACCAGAGTAAACTCAAACCTGCCACTACCGCCAGGTTGGTCACTAAACCACCAACCAACACGGCAGCACGGATATCGTGAAACCCCCTGAATATTTCGGCCAGCAAACCCTGCAATGCCAGCAGGCCAAACCACAATGAAGAAAGCCAAGCAAATTCGGCAATTGCCGGTAACTGCAATACTGTTATTGCAAGCCAGGGAGCCAGTACTGTGGCATGAAACACCGCCAGTATTATGACCATCATCAGAAGTATGCCCAGTGCCATGCTTATTGCGTAGCGCGCAGTCCCAGGCTGGTCGAGCCCCATGGATTCAGCAATCACTTTAACGATTGCCTGGTTAAAACCCATCTGGGCTATCATCGCCATGACAGTGACGATGCTCAGGATCAGGAAATATTCACCGAGAGATCCTGGATCAAGTATTCGTGCCAGAACGGCATTTGTTGCCAATACCAGCAGAGTGATACCGATCTTGCCGGTCAGCGCCCAGGTACCCCCGTGGATCAACCTGCGTGCGAGCATAGCTGTCTCCATATGTGTACAGCGCTATCCTCTTAACACCCGATAACAGCTCTCCGCTACACTAAATAGCCGGCCCCTCACCGGGCTGATTACGAACTGGTAGGTTCTGTGCAGGCGTGTCTCGCCTCCCCACTTCTCCTTGAAACGTATAAGGGAATATTGTTTTCGCGGAGATGACAGCATATTGAAAACTTTCTGGCCACGTTGTTTTGATGCACTGATTGCTTCAAAAAATAACAGATCAGAGGGTCGCAATTCACGATGCTCCATACTGATTCCTCCATGCAGGTAATAAGTTGTATCGATGTTATCCACTGTAACGATAAATCCAATCACCTGCCCGTCATATTCTGCGAGATTGCAGCGTAACCGAGGTTCATGTAAAGACAAAGTGACGATGCCCCGGAAGTATGCGCGATTATAACGGTGTATCCCGCCATGCCTTGTTACGGCATTACGGTAGAGGTCAAATATTGTGTCACCATCTGCTTCAGTCAGTGCCGTACGCGTTTTCAAGTATCTGCTGTTTGCCCGTTTCAGATTTCGTAATACCGCTCTGTCAAGACTTTCCGGAGACCAGCGCTGAAGTTCCGTAATTGCTGTCTCAGGTGTCTCTATAGTTTTGCCTTCAATAGAAGGTGACGCGCTGAATCCGCTTACCGGGACCCTTAATAAATCCGCCTGAAATCCAGGCGATGACTTCAGTAATGCCGACAGAAAGTACTTACTGACTGTTTCCCCGGACACTGACCCGCCCACGGGAAAACCGACATAGGCCAGGCGGAAGGGGCCCGCACTGAAAACCTGCACACAACAACGTATGCCGTCACGATCAAGATAAAATGTTGTGGCACCGAAAGCTCCCGTCAGTAATGCCTGCCATGCAGGCAGATGAAAAAAATTACTGTGTTCCTGACAGAAAACATCCCAGTCCATCGGAATTTCAGATGACAACAGTAGTTCACTCAACTTTCAAAGAGAAAGATAATTTTGGATCGGAAACAAGTAAAAATGATTCCCATGTAGCTTCGACCCCGTAAAGGGTTAGATATTTGTTATATGAACCCTTTTCAAAAATCTGCCGAGCGCTGGTAGATCGCGAAGCCCGCAAGGCTGCGACGAGACAGTACAAGGCAGTATGGCGAGGAGCAATGCAGCGGGTGACAAAGTTATACCAAGCGCAGGCATTTTTGAGACGGGTTCCAGCAGCTTGCTTTAAAAACGTCACGAGCAGGCCGAGATCCGAGGAGCCGCGGAGGGAGACGCGAGACATATCAAGACAGATAGGCGAGCGTTGAGCGAGCATGCGACAAAGGAGATCGGCCGCGCAATAGTTTTTCAGCAAGCTGTTAATTTTTTTCCTGATCAACCAGTTTATTCTTGCTAATCCATGGCATCATGGCGCGTAATTTCTCGCCGACTTGTTCAATCGGGTGTTCTTTTGATATGCGCCGCATTGCCTTCATCACCGGGGCGCCGGCCTGGTTCTCCAGGATGAATTCTCTGGCGAATTGTCCGCTCTGGATCTCGGCCAGGATTTCCTTCATCGCCTTTCTTGAATGTTCCGTGATCACGCGCGGGCCGCGTGTGAAATCACCATATTCGGCCGTATTCGAGATCGAGTAACGCATATTGGCGATGCCGCCTTCATAGATGAGATCAACGATCAGCTTGGTTTCATGCAGACATTCAAAATAGGCCATTTCGGGGGAATAACCCGCCTCGACCAGGGTCTCGAAACCCGCCTGTATAAGGGCAGTAATACCACCGCACAAGACGGTCTGCTCGCCAAACAGGTCGGTCTCCGTTTCTTCACGGAATGTGGTTTCGATCACGCCGGCGCGGCCACCGCCATTGGCGGAGGCATAGGACAACGCCAGTTCCTTCGCCTGCCCCGAGACATCCTGGTGTATTGCAATCAAGGAGGGAACGCCCCCTCCCTGCAGATAGGTCGACCGCACCAGGTGACCGGGCCCTTTGGGGGCAATCATGATCACATCCAGATCATTGCGCGGTTCGATCTGGCGGAAATGAATATTAAAACCATGGGCAAAGGTCAACGCTGCGCCTTTTTTGATATTGGGTTCCACTACATCGCGATATAACACGGCCTGATGTTCATCCGGGGCCAGAATCGTAATAACATCGGCCCAGACTACGGCATCGGCGACAGTTTTGACGGTAATCCCCGCATTCTTCGCCTTTTTGGCAGATGATGATCCTTCACGTAAGCCAACGCATACCTTGACGCCCGAATCCTGAAGGTTATTAGCATGGGCATGTCCCTGCGAACCATAGCCGATGATCGCCACTTTTTTACTCTGTATAAGTGACAGATCTGCATCTTTGTCATAGTAAATCTTCATTTTTCACCTTTCACATTTCATTTTTTACCCGCCGCTCCTGGTCATCCTGACCCTGCGGCCATTAGTGCGGTCGCTCTTTGATAT